>WRLR01000056.1 GCA_009777515.1 Oscillospiraceae bacterium
ACTTGCGTCTCCGGTTCCGAGGCAGGCGCATCGCCGCCGAAAGCCAAGTAGCCGCGAGGGTATTCATATGCCTTTTCATGTGTCCAGTTGAAGTCATAATTTCGGTTTATGTCCACGCCGTTTATATTCGCTTTCCATGATGCATAGCCATATCGGCTGCCGGCGAGGGAGAGGCTTTTTACATATTCCGGATCTTTAATTGACTCGATCCCGTTCTGCACGAGGTTTACGCCATCCGGGTTGAGCATTGGTATGATGCAAAATTTAACTTTTTCAAGCAAATCGATAATGTCATATGCCTCCCACTTGGCGCCCGCAGCATATGCGTATGCGTATTGATCTATCGCATACATCAGGTATGTCGTCGATATGTATTCTCTCGCATGATGGGTTCCGCAGACAAAAATTTCAATATCACCTTTGCCAAACTTAATCAGCAAGATTTCGCGGCCTTCAACCGAATAACCGATTCCGGAAGTTCGTATGAGTTCCGGATACATCCGTTCCAACCTCAGCGCGTCCGCTGTCATGTCATTATACGAATACGCCTTGTACGGGTTGACGACGTGGGCAGCCGGTTCGGAATATGCATTATATAACAGCCTCTCGCTACCCGATATATCAATGGCGCCGAACGCATTGCCCTCGTAAAAAACCTCTACCCCATCGGGCGACATTGTCATTATCCCATCGGCATATGTTACGCCATATCCGGTGTAATCTGCTAGCTCGACGGCTGGGACATATATCTTTCCGTCAACTGCGAAATACTTGCGCGGCTGCGTCTGCGGCTGCGGCTGCGGCGCCGATAGATCGTCATAACGAACAAAGTGCTTGAACCGGAGGACATCGTCGATGCCGTTTATGTCGTCATTATTGTTAGCACGGTTCACTCTGTCGTTATCATCGGAGTGGCCCACATCGTCGTTACCATCGGTGCGGCCCGCGCTGTCGTTACCATCGTTTATCAATATTTCTCCGCCATCGTTAAGCAACCATTGCCATTGGATTCCCAGAAGTTCACAAATATCGCCCAATTCCATGTATACCGTATCGTATACAAGCATCGGCGGGTTGATGTCATATCTGTGCCTGCCGTTTTTTAGCAAGGCAGATTCACCAACGGCTACGGAAAAATGATAGGGCTTAGCGGTTGGCGCGGCCGAAGCGGGTGCGGGGGCGTTTGTTGTGTTCGAAGCATAAACATAAACAGGTTGAATGGAGATAACAACCAACAGCATCGCCGATATACAAATATAAAAGAAATTATTTTTTATCATAATCATGTTCTCACAAGGGGGCAGTTCTCACAGGAGGACGGTCACCTTATCCACCCTACTTCAACCCGCCGTATGCCGCTGCTCGCGCTCTCAAATGGTAGTATTCCTCCATGTTGGGGCTTGTCTGGTGCATATATACCACTGACGCGCCCTCGGATGGGTCGATAGACGCCCATGTCCCCAGCGCGCCCGTCCACCCGAATTCGCCGACAGACGTGTTCGAGCCGCCTGCCGCCACATCCATCATCGTCCGGACGCCAAGACCGTAGCCGTAACCGGCAAGATAGACGCCGCCAAAATCCTTTAATTGCTGTTCGCTCAAATGATTTTGCCGCATGAGATCAATTGTCTTGCGCCCTATGATCTGTCGGCCGCCGTACACGCCGCCGTTTGCCAACATCTGTGTGAATTTGAGGTAATCACCGACGGTTGAGAACAACCCAGCGCCGCCGCTTTCCAATTTTGCGTTTGCCTCATGCAAATGATCCCGCCTGTCCGTTATCGCCTCGGCCGCAGCCGCCGCCACCCGCTGTGCCGCCGCTTCGTTAGCATCGCGTCTATACAGCGTCGCCATGCGCTGGCGGATGTCGCCGAAATACCGGTAACCTGTGCTGTCCATGCCCAGCGGTTCAAAAATCTCCTCGCGCAAAAAATCCCATACACTTTTGCCGGATATGACCTGGATGAGCGCGGCGACGATGTCGTGCCCGTAGCCATAGAGGAAATGCTCCCCCGCTTCAAAAGCTGCCGGTACCCGGGCTAATGCTTTAGCTTCATCGACAACGCTATACATGCCTTTGCCATGCTTTTCTTCGAGCTCCGCATTGATTTGCCTCATGGCGCGGGTCGTCGGCGTGTCGCCGAAACCATATGGGAGCCCCACCGCCATTGTGAACGCGTGCCGAATCAGCGCAGGCGCTTTCGCGCCCCTGATATCAACGCCGCCATTGGGGCTGTTATGGACCACGCTACGTTCACGATATTCCGGTATATATTCATATATCGGATCGCTTAGTAAAAACTTCCCCCGCTCATAAAGCATCATCGCCGCAGTACATATAACCACTTTTGTCATGGAATAAAGGCGGTACACCGTGTCCGGTGTTATGGGCTTTTGACCTTCGACATCCGCCATCCCGTGGTAGCCTTCGAATACGATCTTGCCATCTTTGGCCACGGCACAACCGCAACCGGGCAGCCCCTTTGCGACAAACTCCATAAGCAACGCGTCCAAATATTTAAAATCCGCCATATTGCACCTCCACTAAATAATATGATTTACGGTTATTGCCCCCCGCGCCGTAAAACCAAGCCCGGTTTATTATCGTCCATACTAACCGCCCACCATGCGCCAACAGCACACAAACAGCACATAAAAAATACTATGGCGCCAGACAGTCGATTGGAATGACGAACACACCATCGTCCCTTTTCCATGCCATGCCGCCGGAAGCGGTTATAATTGCCAGGAATGAAGGCGGGCGCGCCTCCGAGGCCAGTTTCTTTGCGAGCTTCAACAAATTACCGGCCGCCTTGTCGAATACAGCTGAAACATTGAAGCATTAGGCCTGAACGAAGTGCGATGTGCGATGTGCAGAATTGATGTATGCAATAATGACAGAACAAGGCAGCACATCATGCGCCCCACACGGTAATTACGAGGCCGGCAAAGCTTTCGTCGCGCCGCCAGATTTTTTCATCCCATGTCCGTTCAGGGTCGCGGTCGAAAATCATCAAATGGGCGTCGGTCGCCCCGGCGCGGCGAGCGTAGTCCGCAGTTTGCTCAAGGCCTTTTGCGATGACGGTTTCCAATGCCGCGCCGCGCCGCAGCTTGATTTCGATTACTATGCGTTGGAGCGGCCCGTGGATGCCTTGCGCCTCGTCCAGCGGCCATTCTATGAACAGGTCGGTCCGTTTGCGCCCTAAGCCGTATTCGCGGGTTATATGCCCGCCCCCATTCACTATGCGCTGCAGGAAAGCCTGCAGCAGGAGTTGCGGTCCCGCCTCTTTGTAGCTGAACCCCTCAATCCAGGTGTCGGCGTGCTTGCGGAAGAATTGCTGGAACGCGGCTATGAGTTTTGGCATATCCAGCGCATGGTTTTCTGTGACATACCATTCCGTCTCCTGGGTGCCTATCATCACTTGCGTCGACCATGTAAGTTCGCGGGGTATCACTTCGCGGTATATGCGGTTGCTGATGACAATGGACGGCTTCATCCGGATAAGCCCCAGGTCGGAAACATACTGCACGTCCGCTGGTGGGGCGTGGATAACGTCTTCCTCCGAGGCGAGCAATTCGTTGATAACGCTGAAAACACGCGGCTCTTGAAGCTTGTCGACCAGTTGGTCGAGGTGCGTCGCGCGGGACTGGATCAGTTCCTCCCTAGCCTCCATGTAATCCAGTAACATGATCTTGCGGCTGCGGTCGCGGTTTCGGCGCAGCTTCCATGTTATTTCGTAGCCAAGCGCGTTAACGAGCCAAGGCTGGCCGCAAGTGTCTTCCCAAAGCTCCGGGAAAATGGAATCGTCGAACGCCTGCCCGGTTTCCTCAGTGTGCTGCAGCCACAGCGCTTTCGATTCTTCCGGAGAGAAGTTGCCCATGCTAAGAGATTCAGTTTTGATGTTGAATGCGCTCCCCCCGGTAATGATATCTCCGCCGCCCTGATAGATGCGGTAGTCGCGCACGTCCCGCACGCCGCATAGCACGATGCACTGCGGGAACTCTGCAGGGCGTTTAGTATAACCGGCGCGTATTTGGCGCAGCACGGATATCAATGTGTCCCCGACAAGTGCGTCGATCTCGTCGACGAACAGTACTGTGGGCTTGTCAGAGGTCAGCGCCCAATGGCGGAGCATTTGAATGAGTTGATTCTGTGGCGGTTTCTTTTGGCATTCTTCGAAAAACCACCATTGAATATCATGGCGGTCTAGATACGATTCCAGTGCGTCTGACACAGCGCAGCACACCGAAGGGATGCCCCGGTTTTCGTCACGGGCGGTTTGTGCCATCTCAATGTTCGCATATGCGCAGGCATAGCGCCCCCCCTTGTTCAGGGCATGCATCATTGCTAGCAGGGTGCTGGTTTTGCCCGTCTGGCGAGGCGCGTGCATCACGAAGTAACGCTTGTCGCGAATCAGTTTTTGTATGTCCTCCCAGTCGACGCGCGACAGCGGGTCTATGCAGTAGTGGTCCGCTTCGATCATGGGCCCTGCGGTATTAAAGAAGCGTTCCATACAAAAGGCCATGCACAGACTGCGCACAAATATCCATGAATAAAGCAATGGCTAAAGCAAGATTTAATCCTATGCGCTTGCACTCGCGCCACAGTTCTGCCCTTTCTATTATTTTCATGCTAAAGACCTTGCACAGACTGCGCATATACAGTCATGTATATAGCAATAGCAAATATATCAAGCGTATACCCGTATTTGCAATTGCTCGCCACAGTTCTGCCCTTTCCCGCATTATTAACGTTAGCCTCCCGCACCCGAACCCGCACCCCATCATGAAACAAGAGCGGAACAAGAGAACCGTCACTTGATCCTACGATCCTTAATCCAGCAACCCTTTACAACCCATTCTACCATATTATCAATATCCGGTGTAACAGTAGAACACAAGGGGAGATTCGCGCCACTACCTGTTATGGCGCCAGACAGTCGATTGGAATGACGAACACGCCATCGTCCCTTTTCCATGCCATGCCGCCGGAAGCGGTTATAATCGCCAGGAATGAAGGCGGGCGCGCCTCCGAGGCCAGTTTCTTTGCGAGCTTCAACAAATTACCGGCCGCCTTGTCGAATTCAAATGTGCCGAGCTTGACCTCAACAGCGCCCCACCTACTGTCCGGCAACTGCAGTATGGCATCGGCCTCAAGCCCGTCTTTGTCGCAATAATGAAATACGTATCCGTCCATAGCATCCATATATACTGATAAATCGCGAAAGCAAAGCGTCTCAAAAAGAAAGCCCGCCGTTTTAATATCATTAGCCAATATATCCGGCGTCGCTCCAAGAGCGGCTGCTGCGAGCGAAGGGTCAGTAAAATGCCTTTTTGGCGTGGAGCGTATTTTGCTCCGCGAACGCAGCGAAGGCGCCCATGCTTCTTGTTCTTCAATAACAAATATTTTTTTTAGCGCTTCATAATAACCCCTTATTGTTTGTTCTGATATGCCGCCCCCCTCCCGCTCTGTGATGTCTGCTTTCAAACGCGTCGCTTTCACCATCGTGGCTGAGTTCCTCGCCAGGGAGTTCATGAATAACCGTACAAGCGCAGGGTCTCTTTTAGTACCGTCTGCTCTGCTTATATCCTCGTTAATGACCATATTAAGGTATTGAGTGGCGATCAGCGAAGCCTCCCGTTCGCCAATCCAAAACGACGCGGGCCATCCTCCTTTGCATATCAGATGAAGAGCTTTCCTAAAATCCATGTCTGAAGCGCATGGTCTAAATGGTTTTTCTTCAAACAATGCCGATAATGAAATAATCCCGTTCGAAACACCTTCTTCGTAAAGCGAGAGCGTTCGCATACGTATTCTGGCAAAGCGACCGGTTCCGGTGTGCGAAGGCCTTTCGCTATCCTTAAAATCCGGGTCGGCTGACCCCGTAAAAATAAACATTCCCGCACGGTGCTCTTTGTCGATCATGCGGCGGGCTGTGTCCCAAAGCACAGGGGCTTCTTGCCATTCATCGATCAGCCTCGGCTCCGGCCCATCCAGGACAGCGTCAGGAATAAGGAACGCTCGCCTTTTGTTATCGCTTTCATCGATATAAACCTCGGAATTAGCTTGGTTAGAGGCAGTCCAAGACTTGCCGCACCATTTAGGGCCGACGATAAGCAACCCGCCAAATACACGCAGCAGGGCTTCCATTTTTGCATCCACTATCCTTGGGCGATAACTCTGATTCTTCATGCGTTTATAGTATCAAACAGGTGTTAATATCACTTTTGCCTACAAAACAACATCACTATTGCCGCAAATCCAATATCACTATTATCGCCAATATAACATAATAAAAGGTTTATCGCAACCAATCAATGTAGCTGTCTGACAGTACTATTGTGCTGTGGTTCATAACACAAGAATACCGTCCCCGGTGTGATCGTCCTCCGCCCTCTATGGGGCGAGGTTCTCTACCATGCGGGTGGAGATGAGCAAAGCCTGTTCGCGGGTGGCGCTGGCGTAGTTGGTGGCTTCTTGGGCGGAGGTGGTGTTGCGCGGGCCGAAGAGGTTGTTGCCCATGCCCTGGATTATCCCGCGCGATACCATGAAATACACGCTGTCGCGCGCCCAGTCGGATATGTCCGCGTCGTCGGCGAAAGGGGCCTGGCGCGTGTACGGGAGCGGGTAGTTGGCGTCGGCGGCGAGCGTCCAGCCGTTCAGCGCGACGCGCTTGTACACGCGGGTCAGCATCGTGGCTGCCTGTTCCCTATTCAGGATGAGCGTCGGCTCAAATGTGGTCGCGCTCGTCCCCGCCGTGATGCCGACGTTGAATGCTTTTAGGACTTCTGAGTCGCTCGTGTCGGTGAATGGATTTGGCGCCGCAGGGGTCGCGGCTTCGCCCGACAGGCTCTCGTACACTTTGACGGAGACCGCAGCGAACTCGGCTCGCGTGATCGGGCGCGTCATGTCGGCGCCGCGCAGCACGTCGGGTATCAGCCCAAGGCTCTCGGCTTTTTCCAATTCAGGGATTGCCCACAAACTGGCATTGCTCCATACGTTGCCAGCCGGCGGCGTCGCCGGCGTGGGGGTCGCTGCCGGAGCAGGCGTTGGCGCGGGCGTTGCTTCCGGAGTGGGCGTTGGAGCAGGCGTTGGAGTGGGCGTTGCTTCCGGTGTTGATCCGGACGGCACGACCGTCACGCCCTCCAGCGGGAAAAAGCCTGTATTCGCGCCGTTCGCGTACCTGATGCCGCTCTCGCCGCCTTCAATGCCCCATACAACGGACGCGCCCGACGGTTCGGCGACGAGGTCGTCTGCCGTGCCTTCGGTGTATGATGCACGCCCCGCAGCCTGGTTCCACGCACAGACCACGGCTTCACCGCCGATTGCGGTGGGATAGGTGTGACCTTCAGGGAGGACACTGTTTTCAACCGACATCAAGCTTGCGCGGATGATGCCCGTCCCGTAAGCGAACACAAAACCGCCGCGCACATTTATATTGAAGTTTACTCCATTAGTAGATATCGCATTCCCGATCCTGGCGCTCAGTACGCCACCGCTGATATCGCAAATGTTATTGCCAGTGAACATAAGGGCGCAGCCTCCGCCCGGTTGGCCCGGGCGCAGTGCGACGCTCGGATTTCTGATAGTACCGCCCGTCATAGAAAAACTGCCACTGGCGGTTACCGTTTGATACGCCATATAAGCGTTCTCCACCAATCCGCCGCTTATTGTAACGTCGACGGAACCGATAGTGGGGCTGTCCACGCTTCTTGCTTCGCCGCCACTGACAGTGACCGAGGCTCCGTCGCCGATGTTTGAGACAGCGTTGCCCTCCGAGGAGGTCACAATTCCGCCGCTTATATGTATTTTCGCTCTCTGCGCGGATATCGAGTTTCTCTTGGTTTCCACCAATCCGCCGCTCACGTTTATGATCGCGCCTTTGGTGCCGCCGCCGATGCCGCCGCCGCTTTCCGAGCGTATCTCGCCACCGCTCACTATAACAGTCATTACAGCGGAATTCCCGACTTCAATGGCATTCCCGCTTCCCGTATGCGTGATGGAACCGCCCGCCGGCAGCTCAAATACGCCCTCCCCGCCTATGGTGATGACACTGGAATCTGAAGCGGAATAATCGGCTCTCCATATGATCATAACGCCCGGGTCGAAATTCAAGGCGAGGGTTCTCCCTTCGCCGGTAGCTGTACCGGTGACGGTAACGGTATTGTCGGATGCTTCGGCGATGAGCGAGCCGCTGCTGTAATAGTCGAAATCGTTAATCCTATCAGCCAGCTTGTCGGCGCTGTCAGCGCCCGCTATCAGCGGCAGCGCCGCCAGCAGGCCAAATATAACCGCCAATGTGAGCATCGCCGATAATAGCCATCTCAATTTGATCGGCTTATTAGATATGCCCGATATGTTTGATTTGATTGATTTTATATTCACAAATATACCTCCTAAGAAATGTCCAACGGATCAGGGGATTAGGTTCTCTACCATGCGGGTGGATATCAGCAGGGCTTGTTCGCGGGTGGCGCTGGCGTAGTTGGTGGCTTCTTGGGCGGAGGTGGTGTTGCGTGGGCCGAAGAGGTTGTTGCCCATGCCCTGGATTATTCCGCGCGATACCATGAAGTACACGCTGTCGCGCGCCCAGTCGGAGATGTCCGCGTCGTCGGCGAAGGGGGCCTGCCGCGTGTATGGGAGCGGGTAGTTGGCGTCGGCGGCGAGCGTCCAGCCGTTCAGCGCGACGCGCTTATACACGCGGGTCAGCATCGTGGCCGCCTGCTCCCTGTTCAGGATGAGGGACGGCTCAAATGTGGTCGCGCTCGTCCCGGCCGTGATGCCGACGTTGAACGCCTTGAGGACTTCTGAGTCGCTCGTGTCGGTGAACGGGTTCGGCGCCGCCGGGGCCGCGGCTTCGCCCGACAGGCTCTCGTACACCTTGACGGAGACCGCTGCGAACTCAGCTCGCGTGATGGGGCGCGTCATGTCGGCGCCGCGCAGCACATCGGGTATCAGCCCGAGGCTTTCGGCTTTTTCCAATTCCGCAATTGCCCAATCGCTCGCGTTGCTCCATGCATGGCCGGCCTGAGGCGCCGGCGAGGGGGTCGCTGCCGGAGCAGGCGTCGGCGTCGCTTCAGGTTGCGTTTCTGGAGTAGGCGTTGGAGTGGGCGTTGCTACCGGTGTTGATCCGGACGGTACGACAGTCACCTCGCCCATTATGAAAAATCCGGTATTCGAGCCGTTCGTGTAGCGGATGCCGCTCTCGCCGCCCTCCAATGCCCAAACGGCTGTCGCGCCGGATGGGGCGACGTCGAGGTCGTCAGACGTGCCGGCGGTATATGTCCTGCGCTCCGCAGCCTCGTTCCACGCGCAGGCCACGGCGGCGCCGCCTACTGCCGTCTGACTGTTGTCGCCGTAATTACGGACAGCGGCGTACCCCCGCATATTGATTACATCGGTATTGACGGCGTCCGTCCCGTAAGCGAATATAAAGCCGCCGTTTATATCATAATTGGCATTGACGCCGCTTTGGCGGATGGTATGGTCGGCGACGGCGCTCACCGTACCGCCGCTAACTACTAGATTCCTGGTAACGATTATAGCGGAGGTTTCCCCAGAGCTTTTCACCGTGCCGCCGGTGATCGTAACACTATCGGCGCTGATCGTTTGGCCGCTCACCTGCGACTCAACCAAGCCGCCGTTGATCGTGACTAAGCTTCCACCGGTGTAGTTATATATCGCTACTCCGGTCCCATAGTTGATCACCGTGCCGTCGTTGATCGTGATGACGCCGGTGGAAGTGATTGTACCAATCACCTCGCCGCCACTCACGGTTATTGTCCCGCCACAGTTTAATGCACTGCCATTTTTGGTGCTTTCCACTATGCCGCCGCTCATCACAATGGAACCGTTCGCGCTTATAACAGTATTTTCTGCTTTTAATACGCCGCCGCTCACCACGACATTGGACTGGACGCCCGTTGTGCCGATCGCATTCGTTATACCCGATGTTGTCAGGGCGCCGCCCTCTGCCACTTCAAAGATTCCGGTTCCGGACAAGTAGATCAGATGGATAGAACCAGGACCGGAATAATCAGCTTTCCATACGACAGTAACGCCGGGGTCAATGATCAGTTCAAGCATTTTCGTAACGCCCGTAACGACGCCGGTGACTGTGACGGTGTCGCCGGACGCCGTGGCGGTTAGATTGCCATCGCCTCCATGATCGAAGTTGTTGATGCTTTCTTCAAGCTCGGAAGCGGTTCGCGCGCTCGCCACCAGCGGCGGTGTCGCCGCAAACGGCAGCAGCGCCGCACACAGCATTGCAACCGCCAATAAGACTGTCAATATTTTGCTTTTCCGCATGATGCTTTTCATGACTCTATATCCCCTTTGTATTTTTTACCGTTTGACTATTTCTTTCGGAACGGATCAGGGGACGGTTCTGTAGATCCGCAGCATTCGCGGATCAACAGAACCGTCCCCCTGATCCGCCCTGATCCGTTATCGGTATGTGGAGGTCCAGTGTTCTTTGCCCATGCTGTCTTTGGTGTATTCGTGGCCTATGGAGGCTTCCATTACCATGAGGTAGCCCCAGAAATCGGTTGTAAGATCCCAGTAGTTGCGCGGCAGCGAATTTCTGTTGGCAGCTATGTACTCGTCATCTGCGTACCTGTCCAGCATGCGGCCCACCAGCGTGACGACCTCCGCGCGCGTGATGTTGCTCTCCGGCCTGAACGTCCCGTCGGGGTAGCCGGTGATCCAGCCATTTTCTGCGGCGGAGTTGATATATTTGATCGCCCAGTGGCTGTTCGTCACGTCTGAAAAATTATTTGTATCAACAAGCTCGATTTTGTCAAAGTGCGAAGCCAGCGTCGCGAATTCGGCGCGCGTAACCGGTTCGTCGGGACGGAACCTGGTATCCCGCGAATAATCCGTCAGCACGCCGAGCGAGTGCATATAGCACACCTGGTTCGCATACCACGGTATATTCATCGATGGGTTTGTATGCTCGACGTCGGGGTAATAACTGTTTCTATAGTCTGTATTCAAATCCATGCTTTCCGACAGGAGCCGCGAGAACATGACGACGGCTTCTGCGCGGGTCATGTTGTTGTCCGGCCTGAAATCCCCCTCCGGGTAGCCCTGCATGAAGGCAAAATGGTTTACTTTGTCCAGCCTGGGGATGGGCAAATTGACGAAAGTGACCGTCGCGTACGCGTTGGATTCATCTGTATCGGGATCGACTATGAAAACGCCGTTTGTGGTTATTCGAATATAATATTTATCCGGCGACGCGTTATAGCCTGCCGGCGCCTGCTTCTCGCCCAGGATGTAGTAGCCCGGCGCGGCTGTGAACGTGGCGATGCCGTTTGCACCGGTGGTTGCATCATGCGATGTGACCGACGCGCCCTGCGTGCGGGAGCCGTCCGGGACGAGCGAAAACACCGCGCCGGCCAGCGGGGCGTTGCTGCCGTCCGCTTTGCGCACCTCGAAGGTCTGCTCAGCCGCCGACGGGGCGGGAGTGGGCGTCGGGGTGGCGGTCGGGGTGGGCGTGGGCGTGGTCGTCGCGATTTCTTCGTTGACGAATGTCAATGTTTCATACGGTTCAACGCCCTGCGAGTCCGGGAGGCCTATGAAGATGCCGTTCGCCGTTATGACTATGTAGTATTCGTCGTCCGAGCCTTCGTAGCCGTCCGGGGCTTTCTTTTCGGTAAGGATGTAAATCCCATCAGCGGCCGTGAACTTGGCGGTACCGTTCGCAGCCGAGGTCGCTTCGCGGGTCCGGGCTATGACGTCCTGCTCGTCCCTCCCGTCCTGGGGATCAAGCGCGAACACGGCGCCGGCCAGCGGTTTGTCGTCTTGGTCGACTTTTTTGACATCAAAAGACTGCTCGGGCGCGGGGGTCGGGACTGCGATCACCTCGATCCGCGCCGGGTTGGTGACGACCTCAGGCGGCGGCGGCGTCGGCGTCGGAGGCGGCGGTGATATAACAATAGATATTACAATATCTGCTGCGGTAATATTTTCTTTGGCAATATCTTCAGGGTTATTTTCTTTGGTCGCTTTGTACGAATATATTTGGGGCTGGGGCGTGGCATACGTCAGGACGGCGTAATAATATTTGACGCCTAAGGCGTTGGTCGCCGGGGTGTGTTCCGCTTTATGGTCAATTTTATTCGCGTACGGGACAGTCGTTTCGCCAAGCCCGTTGGTCCGGCTTGTGTTCGAATTAGTATCGCTCCAATACCACTGCACTTTGATCGGCACAGTATTGCTTACTTGTCCATGGCTACCTGCGGAGTCGTACTCGAACGTAGCCACGAGTGGCACTGCTGTCTCGTTGAGATAATATGTCGCGCCTTCGGGATGCCCGACCAAAAACGGGCCTTCCTGACTCTTCACCGGCGTCGGCACCGGGGAGGGGCGTATGCCGAAGGTACGTATAGGACCGACGATTTTGGGATCAAACGTGAAAACTGGTCTCATGGTGGTGACAGGTTCCAACGGCCCAAATCCCGAAGCCGATGACGAAATAACCGATGAGCCCGCTACAGCCAACGGCGGCGGCGAGGTTAAAGGCGCCGGCGGGACGGCAGGAGCCGCCGGGGTTGACGGAGCCGGTGGGGCCGCTGGGGCTAGCGGAGCCGCAGGAGCGGGCGGCGCCGACAGGGCTGCAGGAACGGTTGGCGCCTCCGGTGCGGCTGCTGAGCCTGCCGACAGGCCGACCGCCGTCAGCGGCAATGCCGCAAACATGCCAAACGCCAGCGCAGCTACTAATAAGAATGAGAGTAGCCTTTTCGATGTGTACGTGGATTTGCGTTTCATGGGAAACCTCCAAATATAAAATTTTATGGATTTATCGTATATGAATAACCCTTCATTGAACAATCGCTCCTATGTAATATTCAATAGGCGATTGTAAAAGTCGCGGACGCAAAATGTGCGTCCCTACATATGGGCATCCAATTTTACGCATGTACAAAATGTTGTAGGGTCGAACAGTGTTCGCCCGTAAAATACCGTCTTTTACAATCGCTTAAATATTCTATGATACATTCAACCATCCCTATCTTCCTTATATCATATTCTTATAACACATTCTATTATATTATTGCCATTAAAACTATCATTATGTCGGAACCCTTTGTTATGGCGGGGGTAAGATTCCGTCTGTTATCCTCATCCGCTAGTTCCCACTTGTATGCCCCCGCCAGTAAGCCGCCGCCCTTATAACCGCCGCCCGTAGGCTACCGCTTGTTAGCCCCGCCCGTAAGCCCCGCTCGCTAGCCCCGCTCGTTAGTCCCACTCGTTAGCCCCGTCCGTAAGCCCCGTCCGTAACCCCCCGCTCCCGCCTTATGCCGATGGCTCGCAGTGCTCGCCTAATCGCTCCGAACAGGACGCGCACATGTCTATTGTATCGCAGATACGGAAGCAAATCCCGCAACTTATTTTTTTACATATCGGGCAAAAATTGAAGTAATTTACGGCATCCACGACAGCCTGGCGCCGCGTGTTTTTCCATTCGCGCTCCCACTTGGCGTCCAAAATGACGCGCCTGTTCTCATTTTCAGCGGCGACCCCCGCCATGGTGAAACGTCGCAAGGCGCTGTGCCATATTTCGTCGCAGGCGCCGCACCGGACCAGAAAGCGGATATACCCCAGTTCGCGGTCGGAATCGTCTTCTATCGCGTTTTTGATCATGTCTTCCATGCTATCGTATTTCATTATAAACACCCTTCTAACACACCGGTAGAGGTTTTTATTATTTCCATGCTTACGAATATTTTTTATCTTATAACGCCCAATTTGTATATGGTACTGAGTATGATTTTTATGCAAGCGCTTAAAAAGCCATATCATACTAGGTATGATATGGCGCCGGGAGCCTTGTCGTTGCTGGCTTAATTCATTTATCATATGACTAATATAAAATGACTAAAGGATTTTGTCGCCCATGCCGCTCTTTTTTATCAGTTCGGAATACAGCACCAGCTCGTCCCTGGACGCCACGCCTAATTTCGCGTAAATATGCCCGCTGTGCGTTTTAACAGTGCTCGTGCTAATGTACATTTCAGATTGGATTTCGCTCACTGTTTTGCCATCGGTATAATGGCGGAAAATTTCTCTTTCCGTTGGCGTCAGCGTCTCCAGGCGGGCGATAAAATCCTCGAAGAGGTTCTCCCGTAGCCGGGGCGGGTCGGCGGGTTGATGCATCGCTATGATTTTTTCGACAAGCTGATCTATTTCCGGTATAAATGTCCACTCGGGCGTACCCGCTTCGCCGGCTGTGGCCAGTTTGTCCGTAATAGGCTTGAGGTAGCGTTTTGATAAGAATACGGAAGCTGCGACGCCCATGGCTGTCAGCGCCAAGAAGATAAGCACGAATCGCAGCCTGTAACCGCTTAGGAGCGTGTCATATTCGTTCTTTGGTATGAGCAGCGTGGTGGAAAACGCTTGGGCCGCGAACGGCGACCCGTCCGGGTATAGGCGAAGTTCGCCGCCTGCGCCAACGAATGTCGTTCCCCCGGGCGCGCTATATACAGTAAAATTACTGCCGCTGCCGGCGCCGCCACTTGCACGGATCAACGCCCCTGTCTTCGGGAACGAGCCATATAAGGTGGGATTTCCGGAATACAAGGCGTCCGCCAACGATATATTGCCTCCGTTCATGGATGAGAACATAAACATTGCGCCGTGAAACACGTTGGTCATAGGTTCGTGACGCAGCATAAAATTCATTTGGCTGATCTCAAAGCCGCACACGCCTATTATATCGCTCGCGCTGCTTTCGCTATTTGCGCTGTTTTCTCTGCTCGCGTTGTTTTTGCCGCTAACATCGCCCACGCCACTTGCAGCGTCCGTAATAACAGTACTGCCTACTCTGTCCAAAATTGGCACGGAGCAGATCATCACATCTTCACTAAAACCTTGAACGGGACTTGTAGAACACCAATATACAAGCCGCGAAAGCGGGAGGATTGGATCTTCTTTATGTTCCCTGATCGGATTTTGCCAATAAGGCTGGTCGCAGACGTCGAACTCCAGGTCCCACATGGCTTGCAGGTTCAGCTTTCCGCCCCCGGCAAATTTGGACGGGCCGCGCAACAGGTATCGCGCCTCGGCCCCCATGCCCCCGACGTTTGGCTCGACAGTCCGTATATATAGGCCCGCTTTTGAATGCTCGGCGTTGGCGATGCCAGGGTTCACGGTAGCGTCCAGCGCCATGAACACGCCGCTGCAATTGGTGACTTCCAAATTGTTTTGTATCACAGGGAGCAATTCATGAAGCAAGGGATCGAGCAGATCGGGATGTGTTTTTAACTCAGCGGGATACAGCCCTTGCCGTTTCATAAATTCCGCAATGCTTGCGGACAGCCGCTCCGACAGCCTGATTGTTTGCGCATACGCGCCGCCGAACTGTTTCGATGCGCCTGAGGACAGATATGCTAGTTCGCCGTGCATCAACCTCTCGGTTTCGCCCGCGCCAAACCGGAAAACGCCGAATGCCGAGAGAAGGAGTATGATGCCTGTCAGCATCGTGATCATCAGGATCAATAAAAATATAAAGAGCCTGCGCCGCAGGTTGACGGCGCCGGTACCGGTGACCGAGTCCGTGCCGACGCCCGTGCGGATATGGGCGCCGACGTCGACGCCATCAGTGCGGGCATGGGCGCGGGCGGTAATTATGGCGCCGATTTTGGCAATCCATCGTTCTTTTATTTGTAGTAAAGGATTCGTGATGCTCATGTTAAATAATATTCTATAACGTTAACATATGTTTTGCGAAACGGACGACCGGGGCGGTCGTCCCTAAAGGTACCACACGATGCTGCGCGGATAGCCGGGGGCGGTCGTCCCTACTGCATGATGCTGTGCGGACGACCGAGGGAACGCCTCCTACGAAGGCGGCCGTACCTACGAGAACCTTTTTATGATGTCTTCCATTGCCTCGTCGTTGATGGCTTCGAAAGCGGCGGGCCCTCCCATCGCTTCCGACAACCGTACATATTCGTCCCTGCCTTCCTGCGCGGATTTCCGCAACGCATCCGCATATTGCGTTTGAAGACTGTCAAAGCCGTCGAACACCGGCGGGAAGTAGAAGCGGTAGTCCTTTTGCATAGCCGCGACCACTGTCAGCGCTTTTTCGACCATCGGGTTGTCTATAGCAGGGAACATCCCCGACGTTATGTCGTCGAACGCCGCCACCCGCACGGGCATATAACCCGTGTTTGCGCAGAAACGCAGGTTTTGTTCAGCTTCCGTGAACCATTTAAGGAACAGGCACGCCGCGTATTCGCGCGCAGGCTCGGAACCAAAAACGCAGATGCCGCCGCCGCGTTGAAAGACCACTTTCTCTCCGCCTTCATATACAGGATATGGCAGCACCTCGAAAAACACGTCTTCTTTTGTATTGTCCGCGTATGTCACGCTCGCAGGATAGAACGACGCGCCGGCAGAGGTCGCTATGGCGCAAACGACGTCCCCCGTCGCGGCGAGGTAGTTGCTCCAACCGCTGTATATTATGTTGCCGCCCTTGACTGCAGGGGCGAAGTAACAGTCCCATATGCGCTTATAAACAGGGTCGCCGAGATTTAACCTATTACCGTCTACGATGTCTGCGCCAAGTTGCTGATAGCCAATCATGGAGTGGTTGAAAAGCCCCTCCGTGAAGTAGAACATTTTTCCGTCGCCCGGGACGTCCGGCGTCATGGCGTCCGTCCATTCATAGTATGCCCCGGCGGCTTCCGCTATGCCCTCGAATGTGGAGAGTATGCCAATGTCGATGCCGGACGCATCCGAAAACCTGTCGAACAGCGTTTGGTTGACAAATAGCACCTCGGCGGATTTCGCTATGGGGACGAGGTAGAGCCGCTCCGTGCCCAGCCGCCCCTCTTCGATGAACTGCGGGACAAAGGTGTCCAGCTCATCCTGTGTAAAATATGGTTCAAGGTCCGCAATTGCGCCCCTCCCGGCCAGGGCGGCGGCCACCTGCGGGTACACGACGGCCATGTCGGGCGGCTCGGGCGCGCCGGGGTCGTTGTTTGCGATTGCGATCAACTGCTCGTTGATGATGGGCGCGTCGGTGATCGAAGTCACTTTGACAGTGACGCCGTTTTCGGCGCCAACCGAGTTGTTGAACTCCTGAACCAGCGTATCGAACGCATCGCGCATGTTCTCGACATAGGTGTGCCAAATGGTGACCGTTACCGGGTTTTTGGGGTTCGGCCTATTATTATCCGCGCACCCGGCTAGGAACGCAACCGATATGACCGATAAGTTAGTCGAAAAAATGAGCCAAAAAAGCAAATGTGAAAAACGCCGCGCCGCTCGGCGCGTCATAGCCAGCCGCTCTCCCAGCCTTCCTCATAGAGGGCTATCGTGTTCTCTGGCGGGGACACAGGTTGGATGGCATGGCAGGGTCCGAGCACATAGTCCTCTTGAAAAATCGATATGTTGCGCCGCACCTCTTCCCTGACGTCGTCCGTCGTGCCGAATGGCATGGTCTTCTGATTGTCTATGGCGCCGTGGAACGCAAGCCTGCCGCCGTATTGCGCCTTGAGCTTTTCCACTCCCATATCGGGCAGCCGCCACTGCACGGGGTCCAGTATATCGGCGCCCATATCGATAAAGTCCGGGATGATTTTTGCTATGGCGCCGTCGGAGTGAACGTACACCTTCGCGCCGCACTCATGAACAAGGTCCGCGACGCGCTTCAGGTGCGGCCAAATAAAACGCTTAAAATGCGTGCGGCTCATCAGAAGGTCGATCTCCGAGCCCATGTCCTCCCCGAACGAGACCATTGTGATGGTTCCGGCGGGCAGGGCCTCGAAGCTGCGCCTGGTCATCTCGTAGTAAAAGTTGCACAGCCGCGTTAGGCAATGGTCGACGATTTCGGGGTATTCAATAACGTCCACATATGCCTGTTCTTCGCCGCGCAGGCGCATATAGTCGATGAAGTAGTGCGTCCCGCCCAACATGATCGGCCTGTGCAGCTTCCCGGCCACTTGCGCGGGCATCCCGGAAAAATCGAACCAGTCCGCCGTCGGGAAGGCATAGTTTTGCTCTATTTCCTCGATGGTCGTGTAATCGGCCAGCGGGAAAGACACAAATTCCTTGTACACGCCGCCGGTATACGCCATGTCGCGCAGGCCGACGCCGAAGTAGTTGGTGTCCTTTGGCAGCGGCGGGCCGGCGTATCTGGGCCCCGTTCCGGCGGGGTGGTCGATATGCATTTTTGTAAAAAATTCATCCAGCGTCGACGAACCCGTGTATTTGAGGATTGCCTCGGTGACTTCGGGCGTCGCGCCGTAGTCCATGGGAACGCGGTCGGGCTTTTTGTGGTTGAGCACGGCCTCCCAGCGTTCCCTGGGCGTCATCGATTCCTTTCGCATATGCATAATAGTCGACAATCCTTTCTATTTAATGTGGGGCAAGCCCCATCTTTATGTTTATATTGTTATCTTAAGGCTCATCGTGCCCCCGCCCCGGATGGGGCAGCGCACAGTGCGACCGTTCACAGACGGCACGGCGAAGCCCGACGCCGCTGCGGCACTATCTACCGGGTATTCATGCGTATCGACGACATCGGCGCTCTTTACATCCGTCCAGAGCGTCACTTCGACCTCGGCGTCTGCCCCGTTGGGCTCTACAAGGCGGAGGATGAGCGCGTCGCTGTCTTCAGCCAGTTTCGCCGCCTGCAGGAACGCCCCCGCGACCGCGACGCCGGGCGAACGCATAGACTCGCCGCCGCCCTTGCGCGGTATATCGCTGACCACCGACGCCGGATGGCAGAACGCGTGCGATGTGTTGAGCAGCGATACGCCGTCGGCCTTTGACACGCCTATCCCGATGCGGAAGCGGTGCCGCCCGAACTCCGGATACGGATCCGGGTCGCTGGACGAACGCAGGCAGTCCAGGTTCATGGTGATGTATCCGTATTTTTCGCTCATCTCGCAACGGAACCCATACTTTGAATCGCTCATCAGCATCAGCGCGCGGCCTTTAGTGTATCGCGCCGCCGAAAAGCTCTGGCAGGGCATGTCCTGGTTGGCCGCCGGGCGCTCCAGGATGCCGCCCGGTATATCATGCATGAAGCCGCCCAGGCATGTCTCGATTGGGAGGGCGAAATTTAACTGCTGCGTGCGTTCGCCGGGGACGCCCACCTCGCGCCAGTCCACATCGCAGTCAAAGTCCAGCCAGCGCGCCCCGGCCGCCAGGCTGACGGTATATGTCACCTTTGACGAGCGCGCCTGCGCCTCGATGATGATCGATTCCTTAAGCGGCCCTGAAAGCTCCTTGAGCATTTTTATGTCAGCTGACATGTCGCTCAGCGCGCGATAGCGCCCGACGGTCCACGCCGTGCCCGCAGTGGCGCGTGCCGGCTGTTCGTCGATGATCCTGAAAATTGCCGCAGGCCCGGCCACCAGTTCCACTTTCGCTTCCTTGTCGAATAGAGAGAGCAGCGTGCCGGAATCCGGGCAGAACTCCGCTTTCAGATATTCGTTCTCCAGTATGTATTCATGCGCCTGTTCCACGCGGGGATCCCTCGGGAACCCGGACGCGACGATCAGCCTGTCCGATTGTTTCAACACGCAGGTATAGCGCCCGCCCGCAGGTAGGTCGACTTCGACAAGCAGCCTGACATACGAATGACCCCAAAATTGCTTGGGCGCGCTGTCGATCAATTGATGGTTGACCGTCTTTTCGTCGGCGCCGATCACAGTGATGCGCCGCAGATCGCCCGGCCAGTCGAACACCGTCAATTCAACGGTTTCTTTGCGCGCCTCGGCTGTCGGGTTGAAGATGTGGTACACGCGGTTCAAGCCGCGCCCGCGGTCCACTTGCGATATGCGGAACGGCTGGGCGTTGTTGGCGCCTTTGGTGCTGGGCATCCCAGTCATGCTATGCCCGACGCCGAAGCCGACGCCCGCGCCTTCGGACGCCGCGCCTTCCATCATATCGGCGCTCGCGTGCTCCGATGTGTCAACAAGCTCGCCCAGCTTACGTAGCGCGTAGCGCTGTTCCGTGTCCGACGCCGCTACCGTTTCCGTGAACAGGCCAAGCGCATGCTCCCTGGAGTCGACCACGCAGGAGCCGGGCAGGATGTCGTGGAACTGGTTGAACAGGACATTGCGCCACGCCTGCTCGAACCGCGCGTGCGGATAACGACCGCCAGCCCGCAGCTTTGACTGCGCCGCAAAATTCTCCGATTCGCCGAGCTTCGCTTCGCCGTAGCGGTTCGCCTGCTTTATCCGCGCTTGGCTCGTATAGCAGCCCGTAAACACGCAGTTCAGCTCGCCATCGAACACGGTCAGTTTCGCCGACTTGGCAGCGGCTTCATAGAACTCTTTATATGTGCCGAAGCGAACGGATGGGTATACCGGCCAGGCGGCCATGTCGTGCAGTGTCTCGATGTCGCGGCGCGTCGGGCCGCCCCCGTGGTCGCCGACCCCGTACACGCGCATGTGTATGTCTGTGCCGTACAGCTCGCAGAACGCGGGCGTGTACAGCGCGTACTCGGGGCTGATGCCGCCAAGATACCAGAACGGCTCGCGGTAGCACAGTATCTCCGCGCCCGATGGCGCGCGCCAGCGGTAGAGCATCTCGCCCTCGTCGCCACGGCAGTGGTAGTAGTATTTGACGCCGCCTTGCGAGAGCGTCTCGGGGACCGTCGCCGCGTGGCCGAACGTGTCCGGCTCATAGTCGAGGTTCAAATCCTCCGCCGGGACCCCGATCAGTTTGGTTAGATAACGACGCGTGTATAGCAGATGGCGCGCTACGCTTTCACCCGACGGCATGTTCTTGTCGGCTTCAACCCAGGTGGACGCAGCAGCTTCCCACTGCCCTGTAGCGACCCGCATGCGGATGTCGTCCAGCATTTCCGGATCGAAGCGTTCGACGATTTCGTAGACTGACGCCTGCGATTGCGAAAACTTGAAATCCGGGAATTCGCGCATGAAGTCCAGCACCGTGCGGAACGTGTCCAATGTGATGGCCACGGTTTCGTCGTAGCGCCACATCCAATTCATGTCGATGTGCGCGTGCCCAACGCATATGAGGTTGTAGCGCTTCGCGGCCTGGGCGGCGGGCATCAGCGCGGCTTCGGCTTTTTCGCCTGCGCCGTCGGTGAGGGCGCCGTCTGCGGCGAGCCCGGCCTCCAGCGCGGACAGTGCCTTGTCCAATGCGTCGTTCCATTTGCCCCTGTCCACTTTTGTCAGTTCGCGTACATAGCGCGCCTCGTAAAGGGCGCGGGCCGCGAACTTGCCCGCAGGCGCTTTAAGCAGCGCGTCGATGCGGATGTCAAACGCGGACGGCTGAGGTATTTTAGCTGGCATTTCGTTACCTCCTGTGATATTTCCGTTCATCATTGTTATACATAATATTTACAGCAATTTTATCACAAAAACAACAGTCGGTACGAACGTTTTTTATCGGATAGGGGGTCGTAGTGGCGACCCGTAGGAGTGACCGGGGGACGGTCGGCAATTTGTAAAATCTGGATATGCGGGTGGGACGCCCGCGCACCCAGGATGGCGTCGAGCCCACTCCCCTGGGTACGCGGGCGTCCCGCCCGCATTATTTTTATCTTTACTTATCTAATGTAATCTTTAAAACTTGGCCTACGAATATGAGGTTCGGGTTTTTGCCTATAATGCTTTTATTCAAATCATATATATCGCGCCAGCGCCTGCTGTCGCCGTAATGCATTTGCGCGATGCTCGACAGGCAGTCGCCAGGCTGTACCACATATAAAATGGAATTGTCCGTGATAGCCTTGCCAGTTATCGCGTCGCTAGCAATTGCATCACTATCAATTGCGCCGTTCATAACATCCTCGCTTCCCACGAACGTATCGTCATCGCTACCGGCGGCATCGCTCGCTTCCGTCGCGCCCAGCGGCACCTCGTCGTCCTCAAAAACTCCAAACTCGTCCGGGGCCAGCACGCGGACTTCGCGCATGGTAAATGATTCTTCCCCGTCTCCGTCGACGACCGAATACATCACCCAGTATATGCCAGCCTTGCCGGTGTCCGGGGCGCCGATCACTGTCACTTTATCGGAGATATCGTCGCCCATATAATCCACAGCCCTCGCGCCTTGCTCGATGTATGCCGTGCCGCCCAAATGCAGAATAATCGGGTTTGAACCGACCGGCGCGATAAATGGGGCGAAACGGAACGGGGCGAGCGGCACTTCGTCATCAGCGAAAAATAAAGTCGCCTCCGTTTCCGGCATCATAAGCTCGATGCTGTATTTACTGTTTCCGTTAGCCTTGTCGATTGCGACGACGAGTTCATATTTACTTTTGTCGATCCTGTATTGCTTGGCGCCTGCAGCGGTGAATGTATCTTTCATAACCGCGTTCTTAGTCACCGAGTCGACTAACTCCACAGTGATGGTCATGTTCTTGTCGATACTGCTCACTTTTAAATCCATATAGCCGACCGCGCCAGACACAACACCGGTATGCGTGACCTTTGCGCCCTGCTTCGCCTGCCCGCTGAGGCCGTATTTTGTGCGCGGATCCTTCTTCTCTGTCGGGGCGACGATGCGCACATTGCGCGTCGCGCTGGCCGCCAGGCCGGATATGGGACTTACGACACTATATGTCATTGTGTATGTCCCCGCTACCGATCGGTTGATAGTTCCTGAAACGGTGACCAAACCGGAAATGTCCGTACCGTCCCCGTCTACAGCGCGCGCCATCTGTTCGGTATACGGAGTCGAGCTGGTCGAGTGCAGGATGATCGGGTCGGAGCCGTTGATCGTGATTTTGGGCGCGGCCTGCGGGGGCGGGTCGACAGGCTTTGGGCTGACTGTCACAATGCGTGTTGCGCGCGCCGAAAGGCCGGTTGCATCAGACACGTCATATGTAACCGTATAAAGCCCCGCTTTCGAAATGTTTACCGTGTTTGTGATTTTTACGGCAGAAGTAAGATCGACGCCTTTGCAATCTATAGCCGAATAACCCATTTCGGCGTATTCCTGGCCATAATCCAACGTCATCTCGGCAAACCCCTGCAGTTTGATGATCGGCGGGGTGCGGGTGTCCTGGGGTGTTTCGGGTGGTTTTGGCGTGGGGGTAGGCGTCGGCGTCGGCGCTGGTGTGGGCGCTGCAGTGGGCATCGACGTCGGCGCTGCTGTGGGCGCTGCAGTGGGCGTCGGCGTTGGCACTGGTGTGGGCGCTGCAGTGGGCGTCGGCGTTGGCGCTACAGTAGATGTACTTTCCGCGCCTCCCACGCTTGCGCTCCCCGCGCCTCCTGCGCCCCCCGCGCCTCCCGCGCCCCCCGCGCCCCCAGCGCCGCCTGCCACATTTTTGTCCGCCGCCATGGCGACCGCCATTTGCAACGTCTTGGCCGCATCGATTACCCCGTAGCCCGTCTGTTCATTATACGAACCGCCGCCGCTCGCCCCGCGCCTGATCAAGTCGTATACCTCGTCCGGCCCAAGCCCCGGGCACGCCCCGAGTATCAGCGAAGCCAGCCCAGCCGCCTGAGGCGCGGCTATCGACGTGCCGCCGACGGGCATATATCCGCCGCCCGCTCCAGTCGTATAAAACGACCAACTGCCCAGCACATCGATACCCGGGCCGTAGTTGGAATTGGTGGCGCGCGCCGACCCACTATCAGCGCCCCCAACCGCCAGCACATTGGGATAGCGCGCCGGGTAGCCGATGCTCGCCTTCCCATCGTTGCCGGTCGCCGCGACAATGACGCAACCCATATTATAAGCATAGTCAACCGCATTGCGTAGCGTAACACTGTCCGCAGATGTCGTGAGGCTGAGGTTAATGACCTTCGCGCCGTTGTCCGCAGCATAGATAATACCTTTCGCTATATTTGCGACTGTCATCGTCCCGTTGTTGCTGGAATCGACTTTTACTGGCATTATAGACGCGTTCCAGTTTATACCGGCGACGCCGATGCCATTGTTACCGACTGCGCCCAGCACCCCGGCGACCTTCGTGCCGTGGCCGTATCCATCGCTATTGGCCGAATACGCAGCCTGCGCCGAATAACCGCCCCACAGCGGCGGTAAATCCGGGTGGCTGCCCACCACTCCGGTGTCGACGACCGCGACGACCGCGTTCGAATCGCCCCTGGATATTTCCCAAGCGGCTTGTGTGTTGATCATGCTCAGTGCCGCGCTCTGGTTGCGATAATTGGCGTCATTGGGTTCGATGTCGATATCCGCCAGATAGTTCGGCTCGACATATTCTATATATTTGTTGTTTTTGTAGCGGTTGAGAACGGCATTGGGGTTTTTGCCCAGCTCGTCGACGCTGACCACATATGCGCCTATACCTTCGACAAAGCCTATTTTTTGCGCCTTGTCTATCTCATGCATCAACTGCTTTTCTTTCCCTGGCACCTGCTGCGGTTCTTTAAATTTGATTATGATTTCATCTGTTGCGTATTCCGCTTCGGACAATTGCACGGCATTTTCATCGTCAAAAATGAAATTGTCATATATTTGCGCATCTTCGTCCCCTTCATCTAAATCCATATCAAGATCCATATCCAAATTTATATCCAAATTTATATCCGAATCATCCTGAGCCAATTCAAAATCAAAATCCAGATCAGAATCTATATCTGGCTCCATATCCAAACCCGGATTTTGCCCCCGACCGATACCACTATCATAATCCAAACCGCCCGGCCCGCCCGGTCCGCCCAGCCCGCCCGGCCCGCCCGGCGCCTCACCGCCCTCTCCGTCAGGCGGCGCCGCTGGTGCGCCGCTTTCGTTGCTCAAATCATATATAGTGGCCCCGTCGACATAAGGCGCCTCCGCTTCCTGCGGATCGTCCCACAGTCCCCATGTTTCGTCGGCAGCCGGCGCGCTGCTGTCCTGCAGCATACCTTCATCATGCAGCCCATTGTCTTTAGCTAATTCGTCGGCGATGTGGGAACTGTCCGGCGACACTGCCTCCCCGCTGCCCGTCGGTTCTCCGTACACTGGAAATAATGTCGCCGCAACCACGCATAAACTCATTGCAAAGGATAATAGTTTTCTCATTTTCATACCTATATGCCTTTATACTTTTATAGCTTTATACTTTAATGTCTTCATATTTTATAAGCTTTCATACTTTTGCCTTTACACTTTAGATTTTGCCATATATCATGCTTCTAAAGATAGCAACGCCCGCGGCATGCTTACCGCAGCCGCAGGCGCTGGTTGCCGCTAGCCGGCAAATTATATTAATGCCTTCAGTTCAATACAAGCTCGTGCAGATAGATGTGCATGCCGCCGCCCTGGCCCCAGACATTAGGGAAGTACAAGATGTCCAAAATGCCGCAGTCGAGCGCGCCATTGGCGAGGTCTTTATTTTCGAACTTGACATATTCTTTTACGGCGCCCGCCAAGTTGGCGGCTGTGAATGTCAAATACACATCGTCGCTGCTAAAAGACGAACTTCCGTACCGGAACGTCACCTCTTCATATGTATCAAAGAAATCTTCCACAAACGCTATTGCGTAATCGTTGCCGGACGTCGAAGTCGTGTTGGCGCCGATCCCGATGATGCCGTATCCCCAGAATTTATCAGCGTGCGATTCGGATTCGATCCGCTCGCCCACAGGCACAACCACCTTGTTCTTTGTAACATTGTTGGTAAATGTTATTTCATAGGATAAATCGACTTCCGCTACAAATGTCACGGAACCGCCCGGCAGGTTCGCGGCAAAGCTCACTGCCACGTCGCCGAGGTTGTCATAAGCCGCCACATTAATACCGGCGCATGTAATCGTGTAGCCGCTGATATTTACGACTGCTTCCGAAATGGTAATTTCGCCCTCCGGCACCTCGACCCCGTCGGAGAACCTTAACGCATATGTATTGCCATAGCTGTCGGTGATCGTCACATAGGAGTCGAGTTCGGCTATATCGGCCGCACCTGCGCCTGTCCATATCTTATCGACAAATATCACCGGATCGTCCACCGGCGTCGCGACGGAATACAAGTTGTAAAAAACGACGGTATAGCTCTCGCCGAGGCCGACTGAAACCGCTATGTCATTGTCTGAATACAGCTCCCAGCCGTAATCGCCCAGCAGCCCGTCCAGCTCGCACACGACATAATCACCGGCTTT
>WRLR01000057.1 GCA_009777515.1 Oscillospiraceae bacterium
TATTGAATGTTATGTATCCAATGACGCCAAACGCCGCGCATAAAATAACATATGTCAGCATATACGGCGCGTTGTACCCGCCGGAGACAATGATGCCACTGGCGCCGAAATACGAAAACGGCGTCGCGAATTTGATTAAATCGTTGCCGACCTTGGACGCAAAAGTCGATAGCACATAGAGCATAAAGACTGCGCCTGACGATATCAATAGCGGCGAGCGTATTTTGGAATAAACCGCGCCGACAAAGGCGCCGAAGATCACAAAGTAAAACTGGATTAAGAAGAAGGAAACCACAAGCAGGCTTAGCGTTTTTATGTTCAGCCCACCGGGCGTCGCGGAGAACCCGCCGACTACCGAGCCAATGAAATAACAGATTCCAGCTATGCCAATAGAAATAAACGCCGATAACAGTTTTGATAGAAAAAACAATCCTCGCCTGTATGGCTTCGTGTAGATATAGTCCGCTGTTTTTTGCACTGTCTCCTTAGTAAATGCCCTCAGCCCCAAGAACATGCCGCCTATGCCGCCGGCTATGGCCAAAAACGCGTTGATAAAGCCGAAACAGCCGATCGGCGTGCTGATGACATTTACGTCGACGCCCAGCATGTCAAACATCGGGTTGCCTTCCAGCGCCCCCATATCGGTGGCGCCGCCCGCCAGCATGCTCACATAGGACGGGAGTATCAAAAAGATGAACAGGGCGAGGGCGACCGCCCACCAAAGCGTATAGTTCCGAAGCTGCCGCATTTCATATTTGAATATAGCCACTTGTTCGCCCCCTATTCATTCATAGTAATGCAAGAATATTTCTTCCAGCGAAGGCTCCTCGACGAAAGCGTCGATAATATCGATCGCGGCGAGTTCCCTGAACAGCGCGCCGATGTCGCCTTTATAGATAAATGACGCGGAAGCCCCTTCCTGCGAAAACTGTGCGACGTCGCCCGCTTTGAAGCTGGCGGTCGATATGGCGCCATTTGAAATGATGGATATTTTTTTGTAGCTGTTTTTACGCAGCTCCGATATATCCGCAACGCTGATGAGCTTCCCCTCTTTGAGGATGGCGACCCTTTGGCAAAACCGCTGCACCTCGCTGAGGATGTGCGAGGAGAAAAAAATGGTCGCCCCCCTTTTGTTCTCTTCGGCCAAAATCGTAAAAAAGGTCTGCTGCACAAGCGGGTCAAGCCCGGCGGTCGGTTCGTCCAGGATGATGAGCCTAGGCGAGTGCAGGAGCGCTGCGACGATGCCCACCTTCTTTTTGTTGCCGAACGACAGATCCGCGATTTTACGCTTTTGGTCGAGGTTGAGCCGCTCGCACAGGGTGTTAATCCTTGCGGTGCAATCCTTCTTTTTATATAGCGCCGCAGTATAGGCCAATAGCTCTTTTACCTTCATGTTGTCGTAGTAGGCAACCTCGCTCGGCAGGTAGCCGACGTCCTGTGCGATCACTGCGGCCTGCTTTGT
Organism: Oscillospiraceae bacterium; assembly: GCA_009777515.1. Taxonomy (GTDB): domain Bacteria; phylum Bacillota; class Clostridia; order WRLR01; family WRLR01; genus WRLR01. The sequence goes on from WRLR01000057.1 coordinate 1,463, forward strand.
ACAGTCTTTGCCAAAAATGGTCGCGCTGCCGCCGGTCGGCTCGAACAGCGCCAAAAGCGTGCGGACAGTGGTGGACTTCCCGGCGCCGTTCGGCCCGATAAAGCCGAAAATCTCGCCCTCGTCAACAGAAAACGAAACGTCCTCGATGCCGCGCTGTTTGCCGTAAAACTTGGACAGTTTATTCAGTTCGATTGCCGTAGCCATTATAAAAACTCCTCCCGATAGAAATTGTTTTTCATCAAGCAGAGGCATGCTTCAAATTCGCTGAGCAGTTTGTTAAAATCCGGTTCCGCAGCGCCGGGCGCTCCGCTCACATAGCCTTCTGAAAACTTAATAAGGATATTGTATACGAGCTGCGGATCGACGCCTTCCTTGAATTTTGACGCGTCCATGCCGTCAAAGGCAAGGCCGCCCCGGAACTCCTCGCTCTGTTCCAATACGCCTTTGATATTTTCGGCGACCTCCTTGTCGGTTTCATAATACATACTGCCCATAAACTTTAGAATGGCCGGGTATTTTTCTAAAAGCGACATCTTTATTTCCGTCGCCAGCCTTATCCTGTCAAAAAAGTCCGGAATATTTTTATCAAACCGCCTGTTCATTTCACCCATCACAATATCGCCTGTAAACTCCATCAAATAGAGGTAGAGCGCCTTTTTGTTACCAAAGTAGTGGAAAACCAGGCCCTTGGATATGCCCGCAGTTGTGGCAATGTCGTTTATCGAAGCTTTTTTGTAGCCCATCTTCCCAAATGTCGCAAGGGCTGCATCGATGATGTTTTTTCGCTTTTCCGCCGGCAGCCCCATAAATTTATCCAACACGCACACCTCCCAATGCTATTAACCGAATCGGTCAATATTAATCATAACATCATTAACCGAATCGGTCAACATTTATTATATTATCATTAACCGAATCGGTCAATAGTAAATAAAAAAATAGCGAAAGCGGCGGGATTACACAGCGACAGAAGCCGTAGTGGACGCTGTCCTCAGCAAATTTGCAAATAACGTCGCAAGCGTGCAAGCTTACGCATCTCAATATTGCCTTCAGCGTATTAGCGGACAGCAAGCTTCCGTAAATATTATTTCGTAAGTATTATTAGGTAATAAAATGATAGGGCTATATGGTTATTAAGTTTTTTAGTATAATATGGAAAAGAAAAGTTTCGAACTGTTATATGGTATTTATAAAACGAAAGAATAAATATTATAAACCAAGCACATCTGCGTGGCTGCCCGTGCTGACTAAATATAGAACCATATCTGTCTGCTGCTTCTCGTACATAAGCAACCAGTCACCCGCCCCGCCAATGTGACACTCGCGTAAATCCTTCAAGTTGCCTTTTAACTGATGGTCTTTCCAATTTGTAGGTAGAGGAATATCTTTCGCTAACTGGTCGATAGTCCAATCGAGTAAGTCCATGTCCAGTCCTTGTTTTTTGGCGAGCCTGCGTGTCCGTTTATACTTAGTCGATGGAAAAATGGAGTACACAATTTCCTCATTCATCGTCGCCCTCGGCGTCTAACGCCACACGAAGATCAGCCGCATTTTTGTAAGTTACAGCACCATTAGCAACTGCGGTATGGGCTTTTTCAATATCTCGGAGGATTTCTTTTTCAAATTCTTGCGTGTATCCGTTTTCGGTTAGCTGTATGGAAGATAATTCAAATGGGATTTTGCGTTTTAGGTAAATTTGATTCAGCGTGAGATTAAAAACATCGCTAAAGGATAAACCAATCGCAGCAAGGATTGGCTCGACTTTTGCTTTTATCTCGGGATTGACCCGTATATGCATTCCGCTTGAACGTGTATTCGACATCATAATCACCTCAACAATAGAATACACAAAACATCCGCAAATGTCAAAAAAATGGCTTTGCCGCGCCTCTGTAATTTATTAATGTTATTTTGTAAGGTAAATTTACATTTCAGTAATTTTTTTTGGCATCTATACGAACAGGCACCAGTTGACGCCGTATTTATCGACGAGACTAAACATCAGGGGGCTCCATTCTATCGTTCCCAGCGGGTAATCTATGTGAGCCCCGTCTTTGAGTACGTTGTATGCTTTCTCGACGACTTTTTCGTTGCCCTCTCCGAAATGAAAGCAGAACTGCATGGTATTGCCCGCGATGCTTGTGGAATCCTCCCTTTCGCTAAAGGCGATGCACTGGCCAAACGCCCTTATCTCGGCATGCATGATCGCATTTGTTTGCGAGTCGCGGTGGACGGCGTCTACCGTAGCGTCAAACGCCTTTTTATAAAACTCAATTGCGCCGTCGCAGTCTTTTAGGTACAACTGAAACATTGTCCTTTTCATTTATGGTCTCCAAAATATTCTAAATAAATAATCACATAAATTATCTTTGCAACAAATGGATTATCTGCGTAATAGCGGGATTATCTTTGCAATAGCGGAATTATCTGCGTAATGCTTTCCAGCAGCGTCGCCCGCTCCGCCACGTCGTCCGGCACGGGTATCATGTCGGGCACGAACGCGACCGTCATGCCTGCGGACAGCGCCGAGCGCGCGCCTGACGGGGAGTCCTCCACGGCGAAGCATTCGCGTGGGTCGGCGCCGAGCCTTGAGGCGGCAAGCAGGTACGGCTCGGGGTCGGGCTTCCCGCGCTCCACGTCGTCGCCGAACACTGCGGCGTCGATGAAGCCAATAATGCCGACGGATTCGAGCGTCACTTTGGCTGACGACATACGCGTGGACGTGCACAGCCCGATTTTCAGACCCATCCCGCGCACCGCGCCAAGCGTCTCCAACGCGCCCGGGCGGGCTTCAATCAAGCCGCCCTCCCGCATCGCCCGGAACTTTGCGGACGTCTCGGAACGGATTTCGTCGTGCGGTGCATCGGGGTACGCCTCCCGCATAATGCGGATCGTGTCCGCGTACGTGACCCCGATCGTCGACATCATGATCTCGCGGGAGAAGGCATAGCCCATCTCCCGCGCCGACCTGTCCCACACTTCGAGCATGGCCCGTTCAGAATCGACGAGCGTGCCGTCCATGTCAAAGATCACTGCACTAACTTTATGTTTATGATTGTTTTCATGCATATATTTAAACGTCATAAGCGGGCATCACCATTCCGTAAACGCGCCGTCGTCGTTGTATATCCTGGGCGAATCCCAGTCGCCGGGGTACTCCATGGACTTTACGTAGTCCTCGTCCACTTCGATGCCGAGGCCAGGCCCCTCCGGGAGATCCAAATGCCCGTCCCTGATCTTGAACGGCGTTTTAAGGTATCCGTCGCCGAGCGAGACCTGTTCCTGGCAGAGGAAGTTCGGTATCGAGCCGGCGATTTGCAGCCCAGCGGCCAGAGAAATCGGGCCGAGCGGGTTGTGCGGCGCTATCTGCGCGTAGTACACCTCCGCCATCGCCGCGATTTTGCGCACTTCCGTGATGCCGCCGGCGTGGCAGATGTCCGGCTGCAGAACGAACGCGGCTTGCTTTTCGAGGACTTCTCGGAAGCCCCAGCGCGTAAACAGGCGCTCGCCCGTGGCTATCGGGATGCATGTCGAGCGGGCGACGGTGACCAGCGCGTCGACGTTCTCGCACTGCACCGGCTCCTCTATGAACATCAACTTGAACTGCTCCAGCTCGCGAATCATGCGGATGGACATGGCGGGCGTGAACCTCCCATGGAAGTCGAGGGCGAGGTCGACATTCTTTGGTAGCGCCTCGCGTATCCTACCAACGCGCTCCACGGCGTTGTCGATCATCTCCACAGTATCGAGCGGGCGCACGGGGCCGCCGGCCGGGCCGGTCTTGAACAGCGTGAACCCTTCCTCAACAGACTTTTTGGCATTCGCGATGATCTCGTCGAGCGAACTGCCACGCATATGGGCGTACGTGCGCGCCCTGGCACGGGTCGGCCCGCCGAGCAGCTTGTATACGGGCGTGTTGTGGTATTTGCCCTTAATGTCCCAAAGCGCCTGGTCTATGCCGGAGATGGCTGACACGAGCACGGGGCCGCCCCGGTAGAACGTGCCGCGGTAGCATTCCGTCCAAATGCGTTCGACCTCCAACGGGTTTTGCCCTATCAACACCGGCTCAAACTCCTTGACCGCCATGGCGACGGTGCGGGCGCGCCCCTCGACTATCGGCTCGCCCCAGCCGCAGATGCCTTCGTCCGTCGAGATTTTCAGAAAGTGCCAGCGCGGTTTTACAAAAAAGGATTCCATTTTTGTGATTTTCATGACATATCCCTCCGATTGATTATTCCGGGACCAATTCGTCCTGTGTTAGGCGATATCATCATAACACGCCGCGCAAAAAGCCGCAATCGACGTTGCTGGACGCGCACGCATCAGCGCGCCGCCGCACACCGCTGCACAGAAAGCCGCAATCGACGTCGTAGGGCGCGCAGTCCTCTGCGCGCCGCTACGCGCCCCATGCGCATGCACCCGCACCCCTGTACATCTCGTACGCACCCGCATCCGCACCCGCACCTGTACCCGCACCCCTGTACATCTCGTACGCATCCGTATCCGCACTTGTACCCGCACCCCTGTGCCTTTACACATCCCTGTGCACCGCGAGCTTAAAAATGGTATTTCGCAATCGGTCAAAAAATGATAGTGTAGTGTAATACATGCTTTCTAGATGATTATCGTACTGGGGATGAATATTTGAAATTGTCCTGGCTTGGCGACCGGGCTTTTTTTAGGCGCCTTATTTCCATAGCAATTCCTATAGCATTGCAGAACCTGCTTGTCAACTCCTCCACCATGATCGACACGATGATGATTGGGACGCTGGGCGAGACCTCGCTTGCCGCCGTCGGCCTGTCCTCGCAGTACGCCTCGCTGTATTTTACAGCCTTTTTCGGCTTCGCCAGCGGCGGCATCATGTTCTTCTCGCAATATTGGGGCTCGAAAAACATCAAAGGCATCCAACAGGCTTACGGGCTTGCGCTGACATGCATGCTGATCGTCGGCTTTACTTTCGGTGGCATGGCCGTGTTCGCGCCGCGCTTCGTGCTGGGCGTTTACACCGACAAGCAATACATCATCGACGTCGGCGTCAGCTATATGCGCGTGATTGGCTTCATGTTCCCGCTCCAGTCCCTATCATTCGCCATCTCTTGCCTGCTCCGTTCCACGGAGCGCGTCCGCATACCGCTCGTCGCGAGCGTCGCGGCGCAGCTTACAAACATATTAGGTAACTGGCTTTTGATCTTCGGGAACTGGGGCTTCCCGAAGATGGGCGTGGCGGGCGCGGCGCTTGGCTCGATCGCGGGCGCCGTGGTCAATGTCGTGGTGCTGTACATATGCTGCGTCCGTACGGGCGACTCCATTGTGCTGCGCTTTCGGGAGCAGTTTGGCTGGCCACTATCATTTATAAAGCTGTATTTCGTAAAGTGCGCGCCCATCATAGCCAACGAGATGTTTTACGGCGTCGGGCAGCTCGGCATCAATATCATCATGGGTCGCCAGGCGGCGGAGGGCATCGCGGCGCTCGCCATATTCCGTGTGATTGAGCGCATCGTGTTCGTGTTTTTCGGCGGGTTCACCAACGCCAGTGCCGTGATTGTGGGCAAGCAGGTCGGCGCGGGCGAGCTGGCCACGGGGCACAGGGACGCAAAGCGCTTCGCCCTGTTGTGCCCGGCGGCGACATTCATGATCTGCATGCTCATATTTCCCCTCCGCGCGCCCATACTGGCGGTTTTCGGGCTGAGTGGCGCTTCGCATTCGCTGGGTATGTCCATGCTCGCGGTATATACGGTGGCGGGGACGCTCCGTACATGCAACTACATCATCAACGACACGTTCCGCGCCTCCGGTGAGACGGTCTTCGGCACGGTGATCGAGCTGTCGTGCCTGTTTTTCATCACCTTGCCGTCGGTCTGGCTGGCCGGGATAGTGTTCCGGGCGCCGTACATCGCCGTGTTCTCGCTGGTGTTCATCGACGATTTGGTGCGCATCCCGGTGGTGCTGTGGTACCTGCGCTCCGGGCGCTGGGTCAAGCCCGTGACGGAGGAGGGGAAGCTTGCGCTGCCCCTTTTTAAGGAAGGGTTGAAAGCAAAGGGCCAACTAAATGTTAAATAAACAATTATTAATATAAAAAATTAAGAATCTATCTTGATTTTTATTGATATGAGTTGTTAAATATTATTATATTTTATTATATACTACTATATATTAGTGATGTATGTATTTTTGACGTAGATGATATGGATATGGACATGGATACGGACACTGACACGAACACGGACACGGGCATGGACATGGAAACGGACATGGATATGGACATGCATAAAATATTGGAAGGAAGGTGCCGATTTTAAATGGCGCAATATGAAAGCGCGGCAATGCCAACGTTTTATTTTATTGGCGTGACGACGGGGCAGTCGTCGATTATGAAGGTATTTCCGAAATGGGCGGAGGCGCTCGGGTTGGAAGCCGCCATGCGCGGAATCGACCTGCCGCTGCATGCCCCCGACGAGCAGTACCGCGAGGTGGTCCAGTTTTTAAAGGGCGATCCACTGTCGCTCGGGGCGCTGGTGACGACGCACAAGCTCGATATGTACAGGGCGTGCCGCGATATGTTCGAATATGTGGACCCTTATGCGGAGCGGCTCGGCGAAGTTTCGTCGCTTTCGAAGCGCGGCGGAGCGTTCCGCGCCCATGCGAAGGACCCGATTTCGAGCGGGCTGTCGCTAAAAGAGTTCGTGCCGGAGCGTTTTTGGGTCGAGCGGGGCGGGGAGGTCTTGATCATCGGCGCCGGCGGCAGCGCGCTCGCCATGTCGATGCACCTGGCGCAGGAAGCGTTCGGCGACGATGTGCCACGCAAGATCACTATCGCGAACAGGAGCGCGCCGCGCCTGGAATCGGCGAAGCGGGCGCTGGGGGGCTTGAACGGGCGCGTAGAGTTCCGCTTCGTGCATGGGCCCTCGCCCGAAGACAACGATAGGCTGGTTGCCGGCCTGCCGCCCTATTCGCTGATCGTGAATGCCACGGGGCTGGGCAAGGACGCCCCCGGCTCCCCGACGACGGACGCGGTCGACTACCCGGCGCATTCGCTCATATGGGAGATAAATTACAGGGGCGATTTGATTTTCATGCGCCAGGCCAAGGCCCAGGCCGCTGAAAAGGGGCTGCACATTGAAGATGGGTGGCGCTACTTCATACATGGCTGGACGCAGGTCATTGCGGAAGTCTTCGATATCGAGATCGGCGGGGCGCTGCTGGCCGAGCTGAGCGAAATAGCACAGGCGCCGTAGCAAAGGTGTATACCACGTGTATATTCCATATGAATATACCAAATAAAAATGCCATATGAAAATGCAAATAAATACAAAAATAAATACATATGCATATAAAAATGTAAATATAAATGTAAATATAAATGCAAATATAAATGCAAATGCATATGCAAATGTAAATTTAATTGAATATATAAAATGAAATAAATGTAGTATGTGGAGGAAATGCATGCACATGCCAGCTAATATTGCAAATAATTATGATTGGTTAAAAGGTTTTACGTTGGATTTTTCGATGAGCAGCGGGCTGTCGCAGGGCGCCGCCGCGCCTGCCACGGTGCGCCGCCTTTCGCAGATGGCGGGCATGTATACCGACAGCGGCGCGGAGGAGCGGGCGGTGAGGGACGGCGGCGACCCCGTCGTATACGAGTTCTATGAGCTTGGCGCGCCCGAAAGCCCCGGAGGCCTGGCGTTCGGCACGTCAATCACATATCCGGGGAAGGTCGGCGCGGAATATTTTATGACAAAAGGCCATTTCCATACCATCCTCGAAACAGCCGAGGTGTACTACACATTAAGCGGCGAGGGGCGCATGCTGACGGAGAGCCCGGAGGGCGACGCCGTAATGCATGTACTGGCGCCCGGGACGGCGGTGTACGTGCCGGAGCGCTATGCCCACAGGAGCATCAACACGGGCGGGACGCCGCTCGTGACATTCTATGTGTTCAGGGCGGACGCGGGGCACGACTACGGGACCATCGAATCAAAAGGGTTTCGGAAGCTGGTGTTGGAAGGCGCGGACGGGTTGCCGCATCTGGTGGACAACCCAAAATGGAAAAGCGTTATACCGCGACAACAGTGATATAATATATGTATTAGCGTAAAAAATAAAAGAAAGGGCAGTACTGTGGCGCGAGGGCAAGCAATTGGGATCAAAGCTTGCCATTGCCATTGCTTTATTCATGACAATTTGTGCACAGTCTGTGCATGGCCTTTTATATGAAAAATATGAATAATATGCTTAAATTATCTACAAAAATTATCTACAAAATTTAACATATATGGATAAAAACACAAATAAAAACTATAAAGTCTTAGTGACCCCCACTTCTGTCAACCCAAATGCAAAATCTCCAACGATGGCGAGGCTCCGCGCATTTGCCGGGGAACTGACGTTCAACCCCACAGGCAGGCCGCTCGGTGGGCGCGCGCTCTCGGAATTGCTCCGGGGGCGCGATGGGGTCGTCGCCGGCCTTGACGACTACAGCGGCGATGTGATCCGGGAATGCGCCGCAACCGGTTTGAAGGTGATCTCGCGCTACGGGAGCGGGTACGACAATGTGGATATTGGCGCGGCGCGCGAATGTGGGGTCGCCGTGTGCTATACGCCGGGCGCGAACGCCGAAGCGGTCGCGGACCTTGCGTTCGGGCTGATGCTCTGCGCGGCGAGGCGGCTGCCAATGCTGGACCGCAGGACTAAAGCGGGCGAGTGGGCGCGCTCCATTGGGACCGAGCTTTATGGCAAAACAATCGGCATCGTTGGCCTCGGGGCGGTGGGCAAGGGCGTCGCAAGGCGGGCGCTCGGGTTTTCCATGCGCGTGCTGGCATACGACACCATGCTCGATTTAGATTTTATGAGGGCCAATGGGATTGTGGCGGTCGCTTTTGGCGAGTTGATTGCGGCGTCGGATTTCATAACGCTGCACTTGCCGCTCAACAGCAGTACGCGCCATATCATAAACGGTGATGTGTTGGGCGCTGTAAAGCAGGGCGCGGTGCTCATCAATACGGCGCGCGGCGGGTTGATAGATGAGGCGGCAGCGTATGAGGCGCTCGTATCGGGCCGTCTGGGGGGGCTTGGGCTCGACGCGTATGAGCAGGAGCCGCCGCCTGCGGCGTCGCCGCTGTTCGGGCTGGACAACGTCGTGCTTACGCCGCATACGGGCGCGCACACGGTCGAAGCGACTGGCAATTTGCTGGAGATGTCTGTTGCGAACTTGATCGACGTACTGTCCGGGCGCCCCTGCCGCAACACAGTAAAATGTATTACATAATATAAATGGAGTGGATGCATCATGAACGCTGTGTCAAATAATGACGAAATACGCGTGTGCGTCGTAGGCGCGGGGCGCGCCGGGCTGGTGCACGCGCAGAATTTTGCCGGGCGCGTACCGGGCGCGCGGCTGGCCGCGATTGCCGACTTGGACGAGACCGCCGGACGCGCCGCTATCGATGCGTGCGGAGCGCCCGGCGTTAAATGGTATAAAAGCCATACGGACGCCTTGGAAGATCGGACGATCGACGCATTCGTCGTCGTCACGCCGACCAAGTTCCACTGCAGCATCGTGGTCGAACTGGTATGTGCTGGCAGGCATGTGCTTTGCGAAAAACCTATGGCGATGACAGCGGGCGAATGCGACGACATGATCGCCGCCGCCGCGAAAAACGGGGTCGCGCTGCAGATAGGTTTTATGCGCAGATTCGACGACAGCTATGTCAGGGCAAAAAAATTGCTCGACGAAGGCGCCATCGGCGACGTCGTGATGGTGCGGTCCAATACGCGCGGGCCGAGCGAGCCGCAGCCGTGGATGTACGACCTGTCCGCGTCAAACGGGCCGCTCGCCGAGGTGAACAGCCATGACATAGACACGCTGCGCTGGTTTTCGGGCAGCGAGTTCGAAACAGTGTTCGCGATTGGCGGGAACTTCCGCAGCCCGGCCGCCAAAGCCGCGTACCCGGATTTTTATGACAATGTGATCCTGGCGGCAGGCATGGAGAACGGCGTGCAGGGCATGATCGACGGAGCCCAGGGCGTCGGCTATGCTTATGACGCGAGGGTAGAAATACTGGGCGTAAAGGGGTGCATTTTTATCGGCCGCACTCAAGACGCGGCTGTCGTGACATGTACCGCAGAGACGCGTGAAGCCACGTACCCGCTGGTCGGCAGTTGGCGGCAGCTCTTCCGTGACGCATATCTTGCGGAGGACGCCGCGTTCTGCGATTCCATCCGCAGCGGCGCGCCGCCCGGCGTGACGGGGCGCGACGGCAAGATGGCCGTGATCGCAGTGGAAGCCGGCAACCGATCGATACGCGAAAAAAGGGCAATCACCATACAGGGGGCGACTTTATGAAAATGATGGCCGCGAGGCTTTACGGAAAAATGGATTTGCGCGTCGAGGAAGCGCCCGTCCCGGATATCGCCGACGGCGAGTTGCTGCTGCGCGTCAAAGCAGCCGCGATATGCGGTACGGATCTGCGCATGTATATCAACGGCGCCGCAGGGGTGGACGAGGCCCATCCGCTGATATGCGCGCATGAGTTTTCCGGCGTAATCGAGGAAGTCGGCGCGGGCGCAGGCGCGGGCGCAGGTGCGGGAACTTGCGCGGGCGAAAGCGCTGGAACCGGTGTGGACGCGGGCGCTGGAACTGGCACTGGCGCGGGCGAAAACACTGGAACTGGCGCCAGCGTCGGTACTGGATTCACGAAGGGCATGCGCGTCAGCGTCGCGCCAAATATAGGCTGCGGCGTCTGCGACAGGTGCGCTGCGGGCAAAAGCCACCATTGCCTGGATTTGCGGGCGCTGGGCGTAAACATCGACGGGGGATTCGCCGAGTTCGTGAAAATCCCGGCGGAAGCCGTAAGGCTGGGCAATGTCGTGAAACTCGACCCCGGCGTCAGCTTCGAAGCCGCCGCCGCGAACGAGGCCCTCTCATGCGTGTACAACGCGTATGAGCGGTATGGAGTGGAACCCGGCGACACAGTCGTCATAATCGGGGCGGGCGCCATTGGCCTCATGCACGCCAAGCTGGCGAAGCTGTCCGGAGCGGCGAAAATCATTATGAGCGATCTGTCTGCGGACAGGCTTTCGCTGTGCACAAAAATCGAGCCTTCGCTGATAGCCGTTGGCGGGGATTTAAAGCAAGCCGTCGACGACGAAACCTCAGGCAGGGGCGCCGAGGTCGTGATCACGGCGTGCAGTTCTGCATCTGCGCAGCGCGACGCCTTTGGGTACGCCGCGCTGGACGGCAGGGTAAACTTTTTTGGGGGACTGCCCAGTGGCGCCGAGGTTGTCGCGTTGAACACCAATATCATCCATTACAAGCAGTTGCACGTCACAGGCACGACCCGCTCATCCCACGCCCACTACCGCAAGACGATGCGGATGATAAAAGAAGGGCTGTTCGATCTTGACGGATTGATTACGCACCGGTTCGCACTGGATAAAATAGACGAAGCCTTTGACAACACACATAAAACCATTGGCTTAAAACAAGCGATAATGTTTTAATAAAAAATCAGCGAATGTTATAGTAAATAATCAACAAATATTATGGCAAATGCATAGTATATGTGCAACAAATGCATAGCAAATGCATAGACAATGTATAGCAAAGCATGGCAAATGAATGGTAAATGAATGGTAAATAAATCGTCTCATTGCGCATACGCAGGGCGAGACGAAAATTTCACTAAAATTTGTATGTAACTTTATAATTCTTAGCCAGCTTTGCGTAGTTGTATGGGGCATGCGCTGCGTAGTACTGGGCGTCTTTAGTCGGGTCTATCGTGACCCACCGCCCCCTGAAATACACCTCGTTCCAGGAATGGAGCCTATCCACATCTTTCTCGCTCCCGTACACGACCCTGCACTTGACGCCGACGCTCCGCAGAAGCGCGGCCTGCAGCACCGAAAAGTCCAGACAAATGCCCGTACCGCCTGCCAGCGTGGCGTCGGGGTCCGACCTGTAGCCGGACGGTACTGTCTTGTACGGGTCGTAGCTGATGTTTTCTACTATATATTTATATATGGCGTGGAATTTTTCAAAATCGCTTTTCTTGTTTTTCGTCAGCTCCGCCGCTTTCGCAATGGTCGTTGGCGCGTCCGCCCAAGGCACAATCAACGAGGACGATAGGTAGACAGTATTGTAGTCGCTGAGCTGTAAATCTAGATCGTAACTGTCACGCAGTTCGTAATATTTATCGCCGATCTCCTCATATAGCGAAATTACGTAATTATCGTTGCCAAACATCAGGGGGATGTCAACCACCCCTTCGCTTTTTTGGTACGTAAAATAATAGGCATCGCCGCTGTTTCCGGCCTGTACGCCAATCCTCAGCCTTTTGTCGGAGTCAGTCCTGATACCGACGCTGACAGTGCCCTTTGTTTTATTTTGCGCCGATATCCGCATCATGGAGCCATGGGCCTGGGGCATATTGAATTCTGTCGATATTGTTAGCAAAACAGCTAATACAAATGTCATTATTCGAGCCGTTTTCATATCACAAACCTCGTATACCCATAAATTTTATTCTTAGAGAATCGACACCCCTCTTTATCTTATAAACAAAACCGCTAACCATTGGTTAGCGGTATCATTTATAATGTGTTTTAAAATGTCATTAGTTTAACTGTCATTAGTACGTTGATTTATCATTCCCATTTGCAAAAGATTTTAAACATAATTATTAAAATATATTTATTTTTTTTGTTTTTGTTGGAACTAATTTGTAAGTATTCACCAATTACTAAACAAATGTGTTGATATATTCGATTGGTTATTTAGTCATTTAAGGATGGCTTCTTCACAAGCCTAGCCGCGCAAGGGTTGCGCACGGGCCGCGCATGTGCGGGTGAGCAATATGCGCGTTGGCTGTGCGACTGGTGGGAACAACGTTTCGAAAGGATGCGGGAGGGGATACGGGAGTTGGTAGGGGAATGATCAGGCTTTGGCGGCGGAAACGCCGCTCCGGCCCAGGACGCGCAGCCAAAAGAAGAAAACAATCGCACCCATGAACGAGAGCGCCGACAGGAACAAAAACATGCGGTCTATGCCAAAGACGTCGCTGAGCGCGCCGAACGCCGCGCCGCCTATGAGGCGCGAGATGACCATGGCGGCCATGTTGTTCATCGCCTGGCCCGTCGCTCGCAGCTCGGAGGGTATCTCTTCATTAATATAGTTTATGACGCAGTAGCATATAGTCACAAAACAGAAGCCGTGCAGGAGGTTGACTATCAATATGAGCGGCAGGTTCGTCAGGAAGTAGAGGATAAACCAGCGGAAGCTAACGACCGTTATCGATATCAACATCATACGCTCATAGCCGAAGCGGCGCGTTATTTTGCCGGAAAATATCCAGAACGGTAGCTCCGACATCGCGGTTGTGCACAGCAGCACGCCGAACCATTCGCTGCCTGCCACATGAGCGGTGAAATGGAGCGGGTAGAATTGGTAGAAGCCCATCATCCCGAACGAGTGTATGAGGTTGACAAACATGAAGCAGAACACCTTTTTGTTGCGCAGGAGCGCTCGGAACGACAGCGGCTCGCGTTTACCCCGTAATTTGACGGCGTTGACGCGCCGGACGAAAAACAGCGCGGCGAGGCACAATATGGAGCTGATGTAGAACATGTGGATGAAGGAGTTTTTTAGTATTTGCCCGCCCAGGATGACCATTGTGGAGTAGCCCAGCGCCCCGCCGATGCGCACATGGCCGTAGTCGAACCCGCTTTTTTCGACCGCGATGGTCTCGAGGGTGAGGCTGTCCATCATCGGGACCAGCGGGTTGAAAAATATCGCGAACACTGTAGCGATGACCAGCACGGGCATATAGTCTGTCGTGATATAAAATGCGAATATCAGCACCGCGCATGTGAGGAACAAGAACGAAAGAACCGTTCTGCCGTCCTTCGCCCGGTCGCTGGCCTGGCCCCAAACGGGCTGGGTCAGTAGCACGGCGAACGTCGAGACGGACGTTATCAGCCCTATCTGCGTGGCTGAAAAACCTATGCTCCCATAATACAGCACGAGGAAGGAGCCGTGCATACCCACAAATGTGTAGTATAGCGCCTGTATGGCGATGAGGTTGAACGACATTTTGGTGACGGTTCGTTTTTTCGGCGCAGGCGCAATATTATTCAAGCCCGGCCTCCGGATCGACGCCGTCGCCGTCGTCATCATCGCCGTAGTCATCGCTGTCGTCGCCGGGGGATGAGCCATCGGGGAGCGTGACGTCGGATAGAGAATCATCGGGGAGCGAATCGTCGGGGGACGGATCGTTGGGGGTCGAGCCATCTGGGAGCGGATCAACAGGTAGCGGATCGTCGAGAGTGGCGTCCCCTATGTCGGTCGAGTCAAGTTCCAGATCAGCGTCGGCGCTGAGGTCGGCGCCCAGGTCGTCGCCGTTTTCGTCTTCGGCCACCTTGACCACCCGCGCGAGCCCCACCACTCGGTTGCCCCCGCCGGTGCGCATAAGCGTCACGCCCTGGGTCGCCCGCCCGATGATGCTGATCGTCGCCGCAGGCGTCCGGATGATCGTCCCGTCGCTCGATATCAATATGATGTCGTCGCTGTCGCTGACGAGCCTCATGCCCGCAATGGGCCCCGTCTTCTCCGTGATGCGGTACGTGAGCAAGCCCTTCCCCCCTCGGTTCTGCACGCGGTACTCCGACAGCTCCGTCCGTTTGCCAAAGCCGTTCTCAGTGACAATCAGCAGCGTCGTGTCCTCTATGAACGCAGCCATGCCGATCACGCTGTCGCCCTCGGACATCCGTATGCCCGTGACCCCCATCGCGACCCGCCCGAGCGGCCGCGCGTCGGACTCGCGGAAGCGCACGCTCATGCCATACTTTGTCACCAGTATCACATCGCTGCCGCCGTCCGTAAGCAGCACGCCAATCAGCTCGTCGCCGTCGCGCAGCGTGACCGCCGCCAGCCCGACGCGCCGGATGCTGCTGTATTCCATCAGGTCGGTCTTTTTGACGAAGCCGCCCTTCGTCGCGAGCATCAAGTACAGGCCCGGGCGATACTCCGGCACCGGTATGATGGTCTCAACGCGCTCGCCACCGCCCAGTTCCAGCAGATTCACGATGGCTGTGCCCTTTGCCTGCCGGCTGGCCTCCGGGATCTGGTACGCCTTCAACTGGTACACGCGCCCCTTGTTCGTGAAAAAGAGCAAGAAGTGATGCGTCGAGGTGATGAACAGCGTCTCAACAAAATCCTCTTCGCGCGTAGACAGCCCCGCCACGCCCCTGCCGCCCCGCTTCTGGCTGCGGTAGGCGGCGACCGGCTGGCGCTTGATGTAGCCGAAGTGCGTGAGCGTGATGACGCTCTCCTCCTCGGCTATGAGGTCGTCCATGTCGAAGTCTTCCTCGTCGTCGATGATCTCTGTGCGGCGCCCGTCTTCATATCTATCGCGGATCTGCTTTAGCTCGTCTTTTATGATGCCGAACAGCTTGCCCTCGTCGGCCAGCACTTCCCTAAAATACTGTATCCTTTTCATGACCTCGGCGAGCTCTTCCTCAAGCCGCTCGCGTTCCAGCCCCGACAGCCTCCCCAGCCGCATTTCGACTATCGCCTGGGCTTGCCTGTCGCTGAATTCGAAACGCGCTATCAGGCGCTCTTTCGCCTCGGGGATGTTCTTGGACGCGCGGATGAGGGCGATAACCTCGTCGATGTTGTCGATGGCCTTTTGCAGCCCCTCCAGGATGTGCGCCTGCGCCAGCGCCCGCTCCAGATCGTACGCGACGCGGCGCGAGACGACCTCCCTTTGGTGGCGGATGTAGTGATCCAGCGCCTGGCGGAGGTTAATGACGGCGGGCAGGTACTTGCCGTCGTCGTTTTGGATGAGGGCGAGCATGTTGACGCTGAACACCTCTTGGAGCTGCGTGTTTTTATACAGCCGGTTCAAAACGACGCCCGCGTTAGCGTCGCGCTTTAGCTGGATAGTAATGCGCACGTCCTCCGTGCGGTCCGATTCGTCGTTGATGTCGGATATGCCGTCCAGCCGCTTCTCTTTAACCAAATCGGCGACACGCTCTATCAATTTTGCCTTGTTTACCTGGTACGGCAGGCTGTGTACGATGATCCGCTGCTGCCCGGACGGACCGGACTCTATCTCCGTGTGGGCGCGCATCACAATGCGGCCGCGCCCTGTGCGGTAAGCGTCGCGGATGCCCTGCCGCCCGACAATCTGCGCCCCGGTCGGGAAATCCGGCCCCTTCACTATCCGCAAGAGATCGTCGGGCGCCGAATGTGGGTTGTCTATTATATGAAAGATGGCGTCGACCACCTCGCCCAGGTTGTGCGGCGGGATGTTGGTCGCCATGCCGACGGCGATGCCGGAGGAGCCGTTGACCAGCAGGTTCGGGAAGCGCGCGGGCAGCACCACGGGTTCGGTCTCGTGGTCGTCGTAGTTGGACTTGAAATCGACGGTGTTTTTGTTGATGTCCGCGAGCATTTCCATGGCGATCCTGGACAGGCGCGACTCGGTGTAGCGCTGCGCCGCCGGGGGGTCGCCGTCGCGCGAGCCGAAGTTCCCATGTCCGTCGACCAGGGGGTGCCGGAGCGAAAAGTCCTGCGCCATGCGAACGAGGCTGTCGTATATGGCCATGTCGCCGTGGGGGTGGTATTTACCCATGACCTCGCCGGTCGTCGTCGCGCACTTGCGGTATGACTTGTCCGGCGTGAAGCCCAGCCCGGACATGGCGTACAGGATTCGTCTGTGTACAGGCTTGAGGCCGTCGCGGACGTCGGGCAGCGCGCGGTCGGCGATGACGCTCATCGCATAGTCGATGAACGACTTTTTCATCTCCGACTCTATATCAACAGGCACGACCCTCATAGCCCCGGGCCCACTGGGCCCGTCGGACCCGCCCGGCACCCCCGGCACGTCCGATCCGCCGTTGTCGCCGCCGTTATCGCTGACGTTACCGCCGTCTCCGGTATTTACCGGCACATCGTCGTTACTGTTTCTATTATTTATGTCGTTGTCGTTGCCATCGCCTTGCCCGCCGATTCTCTCGTCCGGCATGTATTACCTCCAGATGCGCCGTTTTCTCATTTTGTAAGAACTACACAAAGAAATATCCTCGCTTTATTAAGATTCACTCAATAAACAAGGACATACAATACTATTATTTTACAATATTTTGGGGTTTTTCGCAAATAATGAACTCAATAACCAGATAATAGATATAAATGACGTTACGGTTCATTGGTAATATATTAATCGAAATATTTTTGTAGGGACGACCGCCCTCGGTCGTCCGCTTTAACGGTTAATACGACATTATCGGATGGTCGGGTCGACCATCCCTACAACGGATAGTGCATGACTGAACAAAAAACGCGAATTCATGTAATCGTTGTCTATCATACCTGTATCGATTTCTGTAAGGTAACCGTCCAAGTCGTAGGGGGCATCGCTAAAACCGAAATTTTTTCCATCACCGCTCTCGTCGAATAGTTCTTAGTGGGTACATCAAAACTTCCTGCCAGTCCTTCTCGACAAGTAACAATTCCACTAGGGCGTCTTCAAAATCCGTTTCACGGTTAAACATTGTCATATGGGTCCTCTAAGCTATCGGCTTTTTTCTTTAAGAAATTATATAAAGGCGGAATTCTGTTAATAACGATTTGATACACATATTCAAAATTCATTTCACTATACCCATGTGCCGAACGATTGCGAAATCCTATTACTTTATGCCAATGCTCGGACGGATACTCGCCAAGCTCTTTATCTGTAAGGTTTTTAAACATTTCGCCCAAATCCAGCAAACACATAACAACAGCGCGCCTTGTAACAATGGAGGCTGATAGATCATTGGCCGAGTTTATTCCTTCCATACATACGAACAGTTCCTCACAAGTTTGCACCATATGGTCTATATATCCCCATCCCCTATATTTCATATATATACCTCGCTTCCCTTAATATGCGTTCGCGGAATCTCTTTGGAGAGGATTCGAGTGATCTAAAAGTCAACACATCGGCTTTGATTTTCAAATCACATTCCAAATAATCCCAAAAATCATAAAAGTCAAGACTATTATTCGAAAAGTCATATTCAAGCAGCAAGTCTATATCAGACTCGTTCGTTTGCTCTCCCCGTGCGTAGCTTCCAAACAGCGCAGCTCGCTTAATAGGATACTTAATGAATATAGGGGTTAGCTTGTCTATCAACTCTTGCTGTGTATACATAATGATAAGTCTCCTATATAAACATTTTGTCGAGAAAGTCGTTTATATATTCTAAAGCTTTTCAATTTCCTATCTTCAAGCTTCGATATAGAATAACATAATTGCTCTTATTCAACAATTTATACAGTGTGAAAAATGGCTCTGAAAGCCTTGATATTACTGGGCTTACAATCCTTTTAAAGGCTGTGGTGCAAAACATGAAGTGATGTAAATTAATATTTGATTACTTTTTATAGGTAGTGGATGTTGGGCGCAAAATGTTAAATACCATAGGCGCTTGTAGGGGCGGCCTCGGGCCGTCCGCCGGTATATTAAATCTTATAGGCAAATGGGAAACGGGTAATCGGTACGATGAGGGCATCGCGCCGTGCGGCGCTTGTGTATTCTTAGGGCGCGATGTACTCGCCGCGCTGCGATTAAATCAATCAAGGCGCCACCATTTATTATCCCAGGTAAAATACATCTCCGATTGATCGACTGTATCCGGTATCATGAAAACTATATTGTAATAGCCGGGTAAATTAAACACGCTATGGTTTGAGTCATAGCGTTTGCCGTTTTTGTCGACCAGCCTGCAGTCTTGCCATAATTGGTTGAGCGGACGCGAAGTAGTCGCGTTATAATAATCAAATACTACGACATAAGCGGTTTGCCCGCGTGGCACGGGCTCGCCCTGTGTTTCGTCCCAGGTTTCCGTTCCCCTAATTACAATAGTTTCGCCGTTTGTGTGCATAGCCGTTCCCTGCGGCTGCAGCCTGTCAATGAATGCAGGCAAGCCGGAAGCATTTACTGCGGGCGGCGCGGACGGCACGGTGCCGGCGCCGGCGCCGGCGCCTGTTTTTATAATGATGGCGTCGCCGGATTCGTCCCAATCGACTTCGAAGCCTATCGCATCGCCGACATCGCGCAGCTTAAAGTAATTGTTGCCATCTATCAGGTAAGCGGCCAGCGCTATTTCGACACCGTTAAGGAGAATTTTTGAGTCAGAGGGCATCGGCGTTTTTGCACCGCCTCCCTTCCCTTCCATCTCGCCGCCGACTACGGTGTAACGCAAGCCGGTTGTCAGCGCGATAGCGTTCGCCATACCGTCCCAGCCTACTTCGAACCGGCTGTCCGACCCGTCCAGCGTATATGCCAGGTCGCGCAGCTTAAAATGGTTGAAATCATTGATATTATAGGCGTCAAACGCCACTATTTTGCCGTCTACGAGTACGGTCGACGTAGTCGGGACGGCTGTGATCCCGCCGGTGGTCGCGGGCGGCGCGGAGGCGGTGGGGGCGGATGTGGGCGCGGGCGTGGGTGCAGACGAGGGCGTTCCGGGTTCTGCTTGTGCTGCGGCCAATGTGGTTTTCGGGTATGTGTTGTAATTTAATAAGTCTATGCTTATTATTTGCCCAAAAGCTTCGTCCTTTGGATTTAAAATGCAATAAGGCCGCCAAGTGTCCCGTGATCTATAATAGCCCGATAGGTTCAATATGACAGCGCCGCCGTATGTTTGCCCGTCGTCCCCTTTGTTAAAGAGGATAGCGGCATTAGTCCCTTGCCTGTCTTCGCGCTGCATTAATATGTTGTCGAATATATCTTGCGTAATTGCATGGTTATTAGTCGCAGCCCTGAACGCGTCGAGGGAACGCCATATGGAATCGCCGTTGTCCATGAAATACGCGCCGATTGAAATTGGGTCGTTGGTATAATCATATGTTCCGGCGCGTATGTGGTTTTTGCTATCCCACATATCTTCATATTCGGCTTGTTTATCATTTATAGCATATTCGACGCTTATTTGCGGCTGCGAAAAATCGAACAATGTCAGAGACGTAAGAGTGGAATACGCACTCAAAGTCCCGTTTTGATTATAAAACACATTAAAAAAGATATTATCGGGCTGCGGCCTGTAGCCCTGGCGCACTTGATCTGTAACATACATACAGTATTCTAACTTGAGCAGCACTGCCTGCGTCCTTGCGTCGTCCCAATTATACGAAGGCGAAGCGGCGGAGGACGCGGATGACGGCGCGAGCGAAATGGTGATGGCAAGCGAAATAGCGACAGAGGCAAGTGTCGCGTTTTTAATGGTTTTCAATAAATTAGTAACGATCACAGTATGCTCCTTTCATTAACGCGCCAACGCGCCGCGCACGGCCGTTTATCCGGCTTCGCGCACTATCTCTTTGGCTTTGGCAAGGTCGTCAGACGAAATGGCCCTCCTGCCGCCGCTGTACACCAGCGTGCTTAGCAACGAATTGTTGCCGGGGTTGTCGGTGACAATCCACACTGCCGCTTGGGTAACGGCATATGTGGCCCTCTTCTCTTCGCAGAGCGCAACTACGCGCCTGAGCTTCGAATCACCATCCAAAACCTGAGCCGTGAATGTATTGGTGGAGTTGGGTATGGCCCTGCGGATGTTCATACAAGCTGTTTTCACGCTAAAGGTCGTCGAACCTTCCGCGTTCAGCTTGACGGTCTTGGCTTCGCGAACGACCATGTTCTGCACACCGGTATTCCCCGGCTCGAAATACGTGCCGATTGGGATCGTCACCGTCAGATCGCGCTTCGACCTGCTGTCAAGTGTCACGCTCGTGTTTTCAATACTATTGCCTTTGACAGATATTGATATGATGCCCGTCGACATAAGCTCAATAAAATCGCCTTCTTTAAGCAGTCTCACCTTCTGCTCATCCATATGCCCCGGAAAATCTTGCAAGAACGCATCGATGGCTTCATTGGTCGCGTCGTTTAGATTTTGCAGGATCGGCGCGGATAGGCTGCTGTCTGTTTTTATCGATTCCGCGATGTCGCGGGCAAGGGCGACATATTCGGCGGCATGCTCCGATTCGGACCATGTATCGATGAAGCCGTTCATCACATCATAAGTGTACCGGAATCGACAGCCTCGCTATACGCCGTAAACGCAAGACCCTCTTGCTGCGCGGCATACAGCCGCTCGTACTCCACAGCCGCTTCGGCGGCGTGGGCGGCGCCCGGCAGCCCCATGTATTCTTCGCACACCTGCAGCGAATCCAACGCGAGCGCATGCGCCCACCAAGCATCGTCAATTTCAGGCAGCTTGGCCGCACTGTCTTTAAACGTTCCCAGCCCCATATATACATTGTATGCGGCGCGGAAATCCTTTTTATCATATAAGCTGCCCGCTTGATTGTATATGTGGTTGTTATTGGCCTCGACGGCTTTTTCCGGCGCGTCGCGGTATTCGCCAAGCGCTTCGAACGCAACCGCAGCTTCTTCGTATCTGCCGTTGTTCACAAAGTTTTCCGCTCTGGCATACATTATGGGATTGGATAAAACGCCGCTGGCAAACAGATAAGCTATTGTGGAGACAACCATTAATATTAGCAATAACCTTGCAATTTTTTTCATATCTCCACCCCCCGGATGATCGAGTTTTTAAAGTCTCTGCGGGCAATATTGCCTATAACGAAAGATATTAATGCGGTGGATGCTTGTTGCGGTGGCTGCATGGGCAATACTCTTTTTATATTCACATTTTCATTATAGTTATGCGATATTTAATAATCAACGGATTTTGCAACACTGTATAAAAACTGATACCAAAATGAAATTCTGACACCTTTTAGCCGAGCATAGCGGCATGACATGCTGTCTGCCACCGGCATGTGGTTTCATTACAGGATATGCGAAGCCGGGCGACTTAGAAATTATATAATTTAAAAGAAATTAATTTAGTAGTATATAACAAACTATAATGATATTGTATTAATGCAGCGTATATGCAGATTCATTCGTATAATCGCAATGATAATAATTTGCGTTAATTAAAGTATCTATGCTAAACATTGCTCCACATTTTATATAAACCGGAGGTGTTCTCATGTACAAGAAAACATGGCATAGCGATGTATTTTTTGGGTTGCATTTCGACATCCATGCGAGCGAAATTGATACTGAAATCGGCAAGGGGCTTACGGTTGAGCATCTACTCGAAGAATTTTCTAAGGTGCGCCCCGACTATATCCAGTGCGATTGCAAGGGGCATAGGGGCTATACGAGCTGGCCCACAAAAGTCGGCACGCCGTCCCCGGGCATTGTGGCCGACCCACTGAAAATATGGTGCGAGGCGGCCCGGACACTGGGCATACCCATCGTCATGCATTACTCCGGCGTGTGGGACTACGCGGCGATTCTATCGCACCCCGAATATGGCCGGGTAAACGCGCCCGAGCAGCTCGACGGCTCCTGGACGCCCCGCGAAATCAACAGCCTGGGCAGAGACAGCAACATGACGTGCCCATTGTCCCGCTATACCCAGGAAATCATGATAAAGCAAATGATTGAACTCATTGACGACTACGGAGTCAATGGCTTTTGGGTGGACGGGGAGTGCTGGGCCTCCGAGCCATGCTACTGCGACGACTGCGTGGGCGACTATCGACGCCGCAAGGGGGACAATAACCTGCCCATACCGTCGTCGCGCGAGGACGAGGGGTGGTGGGATTGGCTTTCATACCACCGGGACAATTTCGAGCGCCATGTAAAAGAGTACACCGACGTGATACATGCGCACAAGCCGGACGTTACGATCTGTTCCAACTGGATGTACTCTATGCGCCACCCGGACGACGTCGTCGCGCCCATCGATTATATCAGCGGCGATTTTACCTGGATTTGGAGCGTCAGCGACGCGGAGGTGGAGGCGCGCTTCATGTCCAACCGGGGGACGGGCTGGGAGCTGATGGCTTGGGGCTTTACAAACCACGGCAAGGGGATGGGGGAGTGGGTCTTTAAAACCGTTCCCGCGCTGTGCCAGGAAGCGGCTGTCGTGCTGGCCTGTGGCGGGGCTTTTTTGGTGTACGATTCGCCCGAGCGCTCCTGCCGCATAATCCCATGGCACATGGACGCCCTTGGCCGGGTAGCGGATTTTTGCAGGGCGCGCAAGGATTGGCATGGAGGGGAGTCCGTGCCGCAGGCGGCAATCCTCCATTCGGCGAAAGCCTATTACGAAAAAAGCATCCCCCTGTACAACCTCGGCGACGGCGCGCAGCCGGTGGAGGGCGCGCTGGCAGCCATCCTGGAAAATGGCTATGACGCCGATATCCTCAACGATAACGACTTTTACGCGAAGATGGGCGATTACCCGGTTTCGCTGATACCCGCCGCTTCCGGCGTCCCGAAGCAGAAAATCGCTTCATTGGGGGATTATGTGGAAAACGGCGGCGTGCTGGTGCTGTCCGGGCTGGACGAAACGGATGTTTTTGACGAATTGCTGGGGATCAAAAACACCGGGGGCGGAGCCGGGGAAGAAATTGCCGACTATTGGCAAAATGATAACAAGCGCCCACAGGTGCATATGCTTCTGGAAGATGGGATATGTATCCTCGCCCATGGGCAGTGGAGGCTTGTGGAGCTTGTGGACGCAGTCGGTACGCGGACGCTGGCGCCACTGTTTTTGGGGCGCGACCCGGCTGTGGGGATGGTTACAGGGCAGCCCGTTTATCCCGGCGTCGTGTGGAGGCAAGTCGGCAAGGGCGCGGTGATCGGCTTTTTAGGCCCGTTTATGAAAACCTATTCATACACCCGCTACCCCGGTTTTCGCAATCTGCTCCAGTCCGCGCTCCAAACTGCGGGGGCGGACAAGGCGCTGTACCGCGTGGAGGGGGGCAAACAGGTACACATAAGCTGCATGGAAAAAGGCGGCGATCTGCTTATTCACCTGTACAATACCGGTAGCGCGACTCCCAATACGCCTAAGTCTGCATATATTGAGGATGTACCCAGAATATATGGCATCAAGGTCACTTTGCCCATTGGCGCCAAACCTAAAAAAGTATACCTCGCGCCCGACAGCGATCCGATTTCATGGACATATAGGGACGGGATTTTAAATGTAAGTATTGAGTCTTTACATATTTATGAGATATTGGTTGTAGAGCAGTAAGGGCGCCCCGCCCGCTCATCCGGCTTCGCGTACTATTTCTTTGGCTTTTGCCAGGTCGTCCGATGAGATGGCGCGCCTGCCATCGCTATAGACCAATGTGTTCAGCAGGGAATTGTCGCCGGGGTTGTCGGTTACGATCCACACCGCCGCCTGCGTGACGGCGTATGATGCTTTCTTTTCGTTACACAGCGCGACTACGCGCTTGAGCTTTGCGTTGCCGTCCAGCGACTGCGCCGAAAATGTATTGTTTGAGTTGGGTATGGACCGGCGTATATTCATGCAGGCGGTTTTCACGCTGACGTTCGTCGAGCTGTTCGCACCCAATGTGACAGTCGTCGGCTCGCGCACGACCATGTTCTGGACGGACGAGCTGCCCGGCGAAAAGTAAGTGCCGATGGGTATGGTCACCGTCAGGCTGCGGTTCGCCTTGCTGGTCAGCGTAACGCTCGTGAAATCGA
>WRLR01000058.1 GCA_009777515.1 Oscillospiraceae bacterium
ACTCGGAGCCGTCCTGCTGCAGGATTTTTGTCCCGCTGATCGTAAACGGCCCGGCGCTGCCAGCGCCATCGCCGCCGTTCCCGTCACCTCCGTCGCCTCCGTCGCCCCCTCCGCTACCGCCGTCCCCGCCATTGCCGCCGGACGCGAGGCTGAGGCTGAGCGCGGCTTGGGCCCACAGCCTGTTCATGACCTCGATGCCCGCGTTATTGGGGTGCAGGCTGTCGCGGAAGAATGTAGCCGCATTGTCCCTGAACGCCGTGTATAAATCGGGCCCCTCAATCAGCCCGTACTCCTGCGTCAGCTTGTCGACGACGCCGTTGTACTCCCTTATACGCACGTCCATCGCAGCGTCTCTGGCGTAGGGGATGCGCGCAATTACCGGCTGCTTGCCATTTTCGCGCAGTATTTGAATAATATCCCTAAGATAGTTTTCGTATTCCGCCGTACTGCCGTTACCATTGGTGCCGATACCGACGGCCCAGAAATGGACGCCCGGGTTCAAGTCGATGGTTCGCTGGAGCCTGTCGCGTATATGCTGGGCGTTCTGCCCCCCGACGCCGAAATTGATCATGGACGGGTAGCGCGCCGGGTCTGCCTCATTCACATATGTGTTGAACGGCTTCCCTGCGGCGGCGTCCCGCCAGAACGCAAAGGCTGTGATGCTGTCGCCGATGAAGCCCCATGTGTCAGGGCTGTCGACACCGTCCTGCAGGCCGCTCAAATCGTGTATGTCAATTTCATCGATGGACGAGCCGCCGCCGGTCACGCGAAAACGGATCCACCTAATGTCAAGGCCCTCAATCACGTGGGCGCGCGCCGAAACTGGGTTGTTCTGCACATTCGCCGCAGTCGTCCAGTTGCCGTCGACGCCGTTGGTGGAGTTCGACGAATACTGTATTTCATAGCTGCTGGGCCCGCCGAACTGTATAGTCGTGTAGTCGTAGTTGCCGCTGGCCATCCACTGGAACAGCGCGCGTGAGAGTGGCTCGGGCAGCCTGAACACGACATATGTGTCGAGCGGGAGCGGGTTGACCCATGTCCGCCCCTTTTTGTCGAGCAGCCATGTCGGCGTCCCATAGCCCGGGATGTTCAAGACTGTAGCCGCGACGCGTGGGGCCAGTGCGACCTCCGCAGTCGCCGGGTTGCCAATCGTCACGACCGGCGTACCCGCCGACGCAGATGCCGCCACCGTTGTCGACAACGCCATCGGCGCAGGCAGCGTACCGACAAGCAGCATGAGCGTCAGAACCAAGCATATGGCCTTGATCGGTTTGAGTCCCGATATCAGCTCAGGTTTCGATTTCGGCTTCTTTTCCGCTCTCATTTGCGTTTTCGTTTCTGTTCTCATTTCCGCTTTCGTTTCCGCGTTCATCGAAAATATCCCATATCTCTTCATAAATGAATACCTATACCCCTTTGCTTTTTGCTTTTTGCCCTTTGCTCTTTGCGATTTATTTTATTGCCTTTCACACAATGACTATAATAGACATACAAATGTTCCTTAAAAATCCAAACGGTCATAAGTACATTTGTATTTATATAAAATATTTACTTATGTATTTTACCATATATGAATGATCGCATATGGATATTTAATTAATATTGTAATAAAATGCTAAAGAAGACAGATAATACATCGAGTGCATCAGGAGTGCTTTCTATTATGAATAAAGCGCGAGGGGCGGGAATAGCGTTTACGATAATCGGCGCCGTGCTGTGCGTCGATGCTTTCCCAATACTGACATATTTATTTTCCGTCAACAGGAGCTTAGACAACCGCTTTGGCGGCTTCCAAATATTACTGGTCGTCATTGGCTTTTTTTGCTTGCTGGGCGGGCTTATAGCCCTCTTGCACAACAAGAAGGATCGGAGCGCTCAGTCCAGATGGGGCAAAATAAAGTCGGCCGTTTTTATTTGCGCGACAATCGGTATCATAATAGCTCTGCCGACTGTTGTCATATCGGTGCTATCGGACCGAGTAAACCGGGAAAATGCGGCAAACGCGTTCGAAACGGCGATGAACGAAAACACTGTTGTCGCATTGGAAAGCTACCTCTCCGAATGGCACGATAACTCATATGCGGAGGGCGAATATATTGAACAGGCGGAAAGCCGGGTAGCTCAGTTGTTAAATGACGGCAGCATTTCCGCGCCTATATTAGGCAGCCCAGACGAGGCGAGCCAGGAAATGATAGATACGTTTTTGAGGGACTATCCGGGTCATATGGACGAAGAGCGCGTTATGGCGATGGCCGAAGGCGATTTTCTTTCGCTTTTGCAAGAAGGGGCTATTTCCATCTCCATTACGGGCCAAAACATAGAGCGGACGACAGTTGCCCTCTCGAACAAATTAAGCCGCGACCTTAACGTAACCATCCCGCTGGGCGTATATTTCGCCTCCAGCAGCGGTGACGTGCAGAACATGGTGGTCCGCTCCCCCGCCAGCGCGCGCGTTCCCGCCGGCCAGGGCGCGAGCGTCTCGGTGGCAACAGCCTGCATGAATATACACAGGGACATCCCCAATTCCAATAATTCATTTTTAGCAATGACGCTGGACAATGAGAGGCTGGAGCGCGTCGTCCGCATATGCGACGAGCTGGGCGCCTCGTACGCGGTGACGCAGGCCGCAGTGTGGATTGTTACGGACAACCCAAGCGACAGGGAGCTGACCGGCACGCTAATGACGGGCGGGGTTGGCGGCGGTTATGGACGCGTCTCCGTAATAAAACAGGATGATTTAGCCGAGGCTAAAAGAATAGTCGAAGAAGTAGGGTAAAAACCGATATCTACACCAAACGACTACTACACCAATGCATAAAAAAGCCGCACCTTGCGCTCATTTGCGCCAAGGACGGAAGCGTAGCCCTGCGCCTGTGAGGGTTTTCGCATATAACAAGTATCATATGTTTCCTCCGTTCTGCAACTCTGCAACAAAAAGGCGCACCACGTTATTACACGCAATGCGCCGTGTTTGTTATTATTCTGTTTGTACGCGTCAAACAGTAACGGAATCATATCAATGGAACAAGCCCATTTTGTATTATGTAAAACTAATTTTCCTGTTTTCCGGTCCAACGCCCATCTCTGCGAGAACCTTCGCGTATCAATATGCCATTTTGTTGCAAATGGGTCATATCAGCTTTAACGCTCCGGAGCGATTTTCCTATAGCAGCCGCAATCGCGCTTTGGGTTGCCGTTGGATTTTCGTTCACATATTCAATTATCGCTTTTTCGGATAAAGTGCAATTCAAAGTGCAATTTTTGCACTTTGTATCTGCCCTTTGGGATTTTTTTGTGCCTGCGTTAAATGAATAGCTGTCGTCAAGAGGCATAATGATTCTAAAAACATCGCCATCAATAAGCTGCGGGTCTTGACCGGAATAACGGCGACCGTATTTATACAAATTCCTCACGCCGGAGCCAAGTTCATCAGCCAGACCGATATTTCGGAAAAAAGCTGCAATAATTGGATTTTTAGGATTCGGTTCAAAGTTGTCCGGCGTAATAGCTTCGCCAGAAACGGCTCGGTTTGCATTTTCCGTGTACATCCTATCTTTTTCAATGACGAATTTCGCATAATATGGCGCAGTAATTTCGCGGTGCATTAAAGTATTGACCAGCATTTCGCGGGATATCGCCCCGCTCAAGCTGATTCGTGCATCACCTTCCAAGTAGAATTTGTCCATGAGGTGTTTTTCAGCAAATCCCATAAGCCGTTCATAGCTCTCGATGAGGTTGGTCTGAACAATCAAACGGTCATCGTAACGGTCTGTATTGACTCTGCGTACAATAGCATCCGTGCGGTATGTGGGTGATACATTAAGAATAACATCGTCGCGCCCGAGCAGCATTACAGCCGCAAGATTGTACCCCCATTCGCCCGTAGCTTTATCTTCGCAGTATAACCCTGCGCTTTGCAATAATTCTGTATTCGGCATATCTGTCCACGGGTGAATACCGTTGTGGCGGTTAGCCGCCATGTTGCGAATACGCGGAAGCATATCAAGCCGTAAGTCGCTATCGCGTACATATGGATAAACTTTCCTCTCGGTATATATGTTCTGTTTTCGTATATACATCGCCGCTATTTGGCTAGTCGCGGTTATTTTTACATCTGCGTCATTTGCCCGGTCATAGACTATGCGTTTATAAGTGTGAACCTCCGAAGATGGCGGTATGTGGATATGAATAATAGTCTTGTTCTTGTATTCCATAATTTCCGGGGAGAGATAAACGGTAGGAACGAATACATCAGGATTGCTTATTACGGATATAAAATTTTTAACCATATCCGGCGCGGATTTCGGCGGAACGCCGATAACTTCGCCGTTATCTTCGATTCCAAGAAAAACATCCCCGCCAAAACGATTCAAAAATGAGCATACTGTTTCATAGGTGTCTGCTTCGATTTTTCCGCCGCATCGTTTGAACTCAACCGCTATGGTCTCACCAACAGCGAGGATTGTTTTCATCTTATTGATGTTCATAATCATCGAACTCCCAGCTACATATTACCACAATAATAAGAGTAAATTCCACGGAAATGTGACAATATATGATATTTGCCCACAAAGCCATATTATTGTAATTATATTGATACGTTGATCAACAACGTCGCGAAGTCAATATCCGCTATGAATGGGGAAACTACAATGTCAGACAAAAAAATTTTGAGGGCTTGAAGCAATCCTTCATTGACGAAAACGAGCGCAAGTACGGCGCGGAAATACGAGGAAAATACGGCGATACCGCTGTTGATGAAGCATAGCAATCATTAATTCGATTTTATCAGCGTCGGTAGGTAACATTTCCAAGTGATATGGGTTCCGGGTTTAACAATACCCATTTTACCGCTAATTCACATAGTCTGACGGATTCATTGCCGCCATTGCCTCCATTGCCGCTATGCAAGCATTTTACGATTTCGCCCGCTTCAACAAATTCATCCGATAAAAGCTGTGTCCCGGAAGCGATATGTTTTATGAACGCATCCAGCATTTTGCGGTAATCATCATCCCAGTTCACGGCGCCGTTGTCCAGCAGTTCAATTGATACACGCCCTGTTATGCGAATGACTTCGCCTTGCACGGTTTTTGCGGCGCCCTGCGATGGCACAAGCAACTCCCACAGTTCCTGGTGCTGTTCTTGCCACCGATGCGATTTGACTGCAATAGGTGAAACGCCGTCATGTAACCGCCGTTTTTCGGCCGGCGCCACCTTAAAAAGTTCATACAAACGCGCAAGCCCTTTTTCGGTTTCATCAAGGGATTCCTTGTTGAACCCCTCGCGGTGAAATTCAAAATCTCTACCGATGCGCATAACCGATTCAGCCATATCAGGGGTAATGATCGCAGGATTCTTAGCATCCAACATAAGTTCGGCAATTTTGGCGCAATTTGTAATGTCAGCGTTTCGGCAATGCGCGAGTGCCAAGCTGAGCGGCGTGAAGCCTCGTTTATTCTTCGCATTGACATTCGCGTTGCGGGAGAGAAGTAACCGTACCACACGAATGTTTCTGTGAGAACAAGCCAAGTGAAGCGGTGTTTCATCCTGATAATTAACAGCTTCAATATCCGCGCCCAAATCCAAAAGCAACTCTACATTATCGCATTTATGCAAAGGCGTATTTTGATACATATCTCGCGCGTTGACATCCGCTCCCCGTTCCACAAGCCAACGCACAAGCTCATCCGGAACGCCATAGAAATGCAAGGCAGTTCCTTTGCCGTACCCGCCGTAAGCATTAAGTTCGCATTTGTCAAAAACCGCTTTCAATACGGAAATGTCACCCGCATTGAGCAGTTCCTTGAAATTTTGTGGAAGCGTTTTTCGTTTACGTTTGTTGCCTGGGTTGCCTGCTACGTTTTTATTCATGTGTATTTATCCTTATGCATTTAATTTTGTTTTACCAGTGACGCCACTACTTCGATGTGGGCTGTCTGGGGGAACATGTCTATGGGCTGGACTGATTCCAGGCTGTACCCTTTTTGATCGAGTATGCGCAGATCGCGGGCCAGGGTGGCGGGGTTGCATGATATGTATACCACCGTTCGCGGCCCCATGTCCGCGATTGTGCCCAGCAGGGCGGGGTCGCAGCCTTTGCGGGGCGGGTCCACGACGACCACGTCCGCCCTGGCGCCGTCCTTGTAGAGGCGTGGGACGACTGCCTCTGCTGCGCCGGTGTGGAACTCTGCGTTGGTAATGCTATTTCGGCGGGCGTTCTCCCTGGCGTCCTGCACGGCGGGCGCGGCGGACTCGACGCCGATAATGCGCCGGGCATGCCGGGCGAGGAACAGCGAGGCGCCCCCGCTGCCGCAATAGAGATCGAACACGACTTCGGCGCCTGTCAGCCCCGCGCATTCGACAGCTTTTTTATATAATACAGTCGCCTGGGCGGGATTTATCTGAAAAAACGACTGCGGCGAAATGGCGAAGCTGAGCCCGTCCAAGGTTTCGGTCAGTTGCGGCGACCCCCATAAGAGAATGTCTTCTGCTCCAAGCACGGTATTGCCGCGCCGGGTGTTTACGTTTTGGACGACGCCCGTCACTTCGGGGACCGCCTGCCGCAGCGCCTCGGTAAAGGCGCCCCCTTGGGGGAACGCGCTGCCACTGCCGTTGGTAACGATGGCCGCCAGTATGTTTCCGGTAGAGAACGAGTACCGCGCCAACAGATGGCGCGCCAGCCCCGTGTGCGAGCGCTCGTCATATATCGATATGCCCAGCTCGCCCAGTATGCGGCACGCGGCGACGGCAAGGCGGTCGCATGCTTCGGGCTGCAGGAGGCAGCGACGGATGGGGACGATGTCGTGGCTGCGCCTCCCGTAGAAGCCGACGATGGGCCCGATGCCGTCACCACTGCCACCGCCACCAGCGTTGGTGGTCATGCCGGTGATCATGCCTGTGGGCATTCCCACTGGCATCTGAACCTTGTTGCGGTAGCGGTACGGCAAGCTTGGGATAGGTGGCGCAACCGGCGCGCGCAGTCCGCCAATCCGCAAAAGCGCGTCTTCCACGACGGTTCGCTTGAAACGCAGCTGCTCCTCATATGCCAAGTGCTGCAGTTGGCATCCGCCGCACACATGCGCGTATGCGCATGGGGGCACGGCGCGGTGCGGCGACGCGCATAATATCTCGTCGACCGACGCGCGGGCGTAGTTTTTGCGAACCGCCTCAATTTTAACGCGTACTGTCTCCCCGGGCAGAGCGCCGGGCGCGAAGACCGCAAAGCCGCCAGCGCCAGTATTTTTGCCAAATTTTATATGCCCAACGCCCTCTCCGCTGTGGTTGAGCGAGTCGATATTTATTTCAATAGTCCCACCGACGCGTAGGCATTCATCCCGGCCGACGAGTAGACATTCATCCCCGCCGACGTGCAGATATTCATCCCGACCGTCAAGCAGACATTCATCCCCACCGTCGCGCAGCCCTACATTTTTACCATCACTCATGTTGATATAATAAATGCTCCATAAAATGATATAGCGCGCATAATATGATATATTATATCAAACAAAACAGAAGGTGGTGGTCGCATTGGAAAGACTATCCTTTTTTGATTGCAACTGCACCATCGGCACGCGGCAAGTCAAAAACCCCGGCTCGTACTATCGGTTGGACGACCAATTGCGAAAAATGGACCACTATGGCATCGGACGCGCTTTGGCCTGCCACGCCATCGCATGCGGGTACAACCAGGCGGAGGGCAACCGGATGCTCATGGAGTCCATCAGCGGGCGCGGGCTTTGGCAGGGGCGGCTATTGGGCAAATGGGTCGTGGCGCCCCACCACGCCGGCGACTTCCCTGCGCCCGACGCGCTGCGCCGGCAAATGAAGTCCGCCGGCGTCCGCTCCGTGATGATCATGCCGCGCAAACACATATACAGCATAGCCGAATGGGTGTGCGGGGAATTATTTGCGATGCTCGAAGAGTGCAAGGCGCCTGTATTCGTCAGCGTCGACGAAATCGGTTACGGCGAATTGCACGCCGTGCTCTCCAGGCATCCAGGTTTGAGGGTGGTGCTGACGCACCTCCGATATGACAGTACGCGCAACCTCTATCCGTTGCTGGAAAAGTTCCAGCACTTGTATGTCGAGACAATCGGCTTTAAGGTGTATGGCGGCATAGAGGACGTGTGCGCGCGCTTCGGCGCGGAAAGGCTCATATTCGGAACGTGCGCCCCCCTGTACGCGGGGAGCGGCGCCGTCGGCATGGTCATGTACGCGGACATCGGCGAGGCGGAGAAGCGCAAAATTGCGTCGGGCAACCTGGACAAGCTTTTAGGGGAGGTGGCGCTATGACAATATATGACAAGGCGCGGATGGGGCTGCCGATAGACGATTGCCTGATCATCGACGAGCACTGCCATATGGGCACGTTCGCCAGCCAATATTGCCGCGACGCGGGGTCGGCCCAGTCGCTGATCGCCATAATGGATCGCATGGGCGTCGATCTGGCGCTCGTCAGCCACTCCATGGCGCTGACGGCGGACTTTGTCATGGGCAACGATCTGGTCGCCAGGGCGGCGGAGCGCTATCCCGGCAGGTTTTTGGGCTACTGCACGGTCAACCCGCTGTACCCCGACGAGTTGAAACGGGAACTCGCGCGCTGTTTTGAGAACTCTGTGTTCCGTGCGATCAAGCTGCACCCCTACGCCCACCAGCGCCCGATGTCCTACAAGCACTACCGGCCCGCCTATGAGTTCGCGGCCGAGCGGGGCGTGTTCGTGATGAGTCACACATATACAGAAGAGGATGTGGAGGCCACGGACAGGCTGGCGTCGGAGTTCCCCGGCGTCATCTTCATCATGGGCCATACCGGCGGCGAGGGCTACAAAATCGAAAAGGCTCTCGACGTGATAAACAAGCATGACAACGTTTACGGCGACATAGCCGTGTCGCAGTCGTGGGAGGGCGGCGTCGAATGGTACTGCCGCGAAGTTGGCTCGAAAAAGATACTGTTCGGCACGGACATGCCCTTCATGACCCCGACGGCGACGCTGGCCCTGGTCGCCATGGCAAAGATCGGCGACGACGAAAAAAGGGACATATTCGGCGGCAACATGCAAAGAATATTAAAAGGATCGGCAGAACGCGGTTCATGAACAGCTCTAATAATTAGGGGATTATGCAATTGGATGGTCATTAATGATTTTTTGAATATATCATTTTAATTGATATAATATCAAAACAATAATTAATTAACGAAAGGAAGGCGCCCATGAAAACATCACCGGCGGATTTGGTAAACCCGTATATCGGCACGCTCCCGCACCTATTGCAAACGACGCGGCCGGAAGTCATGCTGCCGCACTGCTATCCGAAGATCTACCCGTATTTCGACGCGAACTCGGACTATTATTGCAACGAAATTGTAAAGGGCTTCCCCATCGGCGGCGTCAAGATCCTCCCCGGGACGGCGGGCGCGGAGTCGATGGATTCCACCGAAGCGGCAAAAGCTTTCTTCAACACCATCGACCATTCGCGCGAAGACTGCAGGCCGTACTATAACCGCATCGAGCTGGAGGATAACGACATTGTCGTGGAGTATACCGTCTCCGAGCACGCGTACGCCTATAGGTTTAGCGGCGGCGCCAAAAGGCTCGCGGTGCTGTATACGGAAAGCTCCGAAGTAAACCTCGGCGCCGACGGAGTGCTACGCATCCATATGGTGAACGACGGCGCGGGGCGTTTCGCACGGAGGTCTTTGGCCAACGAGTACCTGCGCATCACGTCCAACGTGCCGTTCAAGGAAGTGTCGAAGGGCAAGACCTGCGCCGTGTATGAATTTGAGGGCGACGCGTTTGAACTGTTCGGCGCCGTGTCCTACATATCCGTAGATAAAGCCGATGAGATATACGCGAAAGAGATAAAAGGCAGATCGTTCGACGACATAAAAACGCACGCCTTTGACGTATGGGACGCGTTCCTTTCGCGCTTCAAGGTCAGCGGCAATGACAAAAACACGCAAATTGCATTCTACACCGCCGTTTACCGCTCGTTCCAGAGGATGGTCAACTACGGCGAATACGGCAAGTTCTACAGCGGCTACGACAAGCAGGTGCACGACGGTGATTTTTTCTACTCTAACGACAACACTTGGGACACATTCCGCAGCATGCACCCACTGCAGTTGCTGGTCGAGCCGGAGCGTCAGGTTGACTTGCTTAAAAGCTATATCATGATGTACGAGCAGACGGGCCTCATGCCATCCGTGCCCGGGGTCAACGGCGACATGCCGGTCATGATTGGCTTCCACGCGGCAGCGCTGTTCGCGGACGCGGCGGCCAAGGGGCTTGACCTCGACTACGAAAAGGCGTACGAGGGCATCCGCAAAAACGCGATGGAGCAGAGCATCCTGCCTTGGGTGTGCAACCAGGGCTTGACCGAACTGGACAAATGCTATCTGGAAAAAGGGTTTTTCCCGGCGTTGAAGAACGGCCAGGAAGAGTATGTGCCCGAAGTCCATAAGTCCGAGCGCAGGCAGTCCGTGGCGGTCACGCTCGAGCACTGCTACGACGACTGGTGTGCGGCCCAGTTGGCGAAAAAGCTGGGCAAGACGGACGATTATACGATGTTCATGAAGCGCGCGGATTTCTACAAAAAGTCATATAACAAAGAAGTCGGCTTTATGATGCCCAGGGACATCGACGGCAACTGGGTGGAGTGCGATCCGATGTGGGGCGGCGGGCAGGGCGGCCGCGATTATTATACGGAAAACAACGCCTACACGTACAACTGGTCCGTGTTCCACGACATGCCCGGCCTCGTCGAGCTGATGGGCGGCGATAAGGCGACCGAGAAAAAACTCGACGAGTTGTTCACTACGGGCGTCAGGCGCGGGAACGGCCCGCCCATGTCCAAGTTCCCGTACATGGCGCAGTTCCCGGACGCAACCGGGCTGATGGGCCAGTTCTCGATGGGCAACGAGCCGGATTTCCACATCCCGTACACGTACAACTACTGCGGGGCGCCATGGAAGACGCAGAAGCGCATCCGCGACTGCATGGATATATGGTTCACAAACAGCCCGACAGGCATCTGCGGCGACGAGGACGGCGGCGCCATGTCAAGCTTTTATGTGTTTTCGGCGATGGGGTTCTACCCCTATTGCCCGGGCAAGGACGAGTACATGATTGGCGCCCCGCTGTTCGACTCCGTGGAGCTTACGCTGTCGGACGGCAAGGTATTCAAAATTACCGCCGATGGCGCAGGCGACGGCGCGCGCTACATCCAGAGCGCGACGCTGAACGGCAAGGACCACAACTCGGCTATACTGAAGCATGCGGACGTGGCCGCAGGCGGCGAATTAAAGCTAGTAATGGGCAGGCGCCCAAATAAAACTTGGGGCGTAAAATAATATATCGGAGGTATTTACAATGATTAAGGTGCTTGTTTGGTGCGAAAATATTCAAAACAAGACGCAGGAGGACGTCAAGGCGGCGTATCCGGAGGAGATGCACAACACGATTGCCGAATTTTTGAGGGCTGACCCCAATATCTCGGTATCGACGGCGACGCTGGATTCGCCGGACTTCGGCGTCACGGACGAAATACTGGCCAACACGGACGTGGTGCTATGGTGGGGGCATGTCGGGCATGGCCAAGTCCCCGACGAAGTGGTGGAAAAGCTGTACAACGCGGTCGTAAAAAAAGGGATGGGCATCATTTGCCTCCACTCGGCGCATTTTTCGAAGATATTCAAACGCTTGATGGGCACGTCCTGCGGCCTGGCCATCCCCAAGCCGGCGTTCGCCCAGGAGAAGTTGTGGACGCTTCTGCCGGGCCACCCGATCGCGGCGGGCATACCCAACCCTGTGGACATAGAGATGGAGGAGGCGTACAACGAGTTCTTCGACATCCCGCAACCCGACGAGCTGGTGTTCAACGCGGCATTCGCCAACTGCGGCTCGTTCCGCGCGGGCGCTGCCTACCATCGGGGGCGCGGCAAGGTCTTCTACTTCCAGCCGGGCCACGAGACATACCCCATATACCGCCAAAAGGAGATTCAAGACATCATCTTCAACGCGGTATATTGGGCAAATAATAAAACGCGCGGCCAATAACATTATTGGGGCGAGATGGGAACGGACGACCGGGGCGGTTGTCCTATAAAACAGGTGACCGGGGCGGTTATTCCATGGATCGGACGACCGAGGCGGTCGTCCCTACAAATAAACGTTGCGGTTGTCTGTACAAAAAGGCGTAGGGGCGGATTTCATATAACGAACGACCGGGGGCGGTTGTCCGTACAAACAGGCGTAGGGGCGGATTTCATATCCGCCCGTATGCATCGTTTTATTATGATGGCTATGGTGGCATTTTGCCACCATTTTTTTCATCCTCGCCATATAATGTGACGCCCAGATAATTGGGCGGGAAAAGCCTAGTGCGCACCGGCGCCCCGCCGTCAATAGCCAGCTTAACCATAAATATTGAACCAATCTATTGATTATCAATTGTTATTTGGACATCCGATATCGGCGCGATGAAGACATCGCGCCCTACGAACATGCATGGGTGTAGTATGCGATGCGCGCTGTTATGTGGCGCTCAATGATAATTTTATTAATACGCCACGCCCCACAGCACCATATGCTTCGCCGGTTTTTGGCATGCGGCGCACACTTCCCCTACGCGCTCCTGTTTAAACGGGATGCAGCGCGCGGAGACCCCGGCCCTTTCCTTCATCTCGTCCTCGCAGGCATCCGCGCCGCACCACATGGCTTTTATAAAGCCGCCGCCGGAATTGTTTATTTTTATAATATCATCTATCGATCCCGCCGCGTATGTGTGATCCTCCAGGTTGCGCTGCGCCTTCTTATATAGCGCCGCCTGTATGTCGTCCAACAAGGCGCGCGCCCCGGTGGCCGCCTCGCCGAGGGGCAGCGCGGTCTTCTCGCCGCTGTCGCGCCGCGCCGCCACGCAGGCGCCCGCTTCGATGTCACGGGGTCCTATCTCGATGCGCAGCGGCACGCCCTTCATTTCGTACTCCGCGTACTTCCAGCCTGGGCTATTGTCGCCGAAGTCCCCCTTCGCGCGCAGCCCGGCGCCCCGGAGTGCGGCGACCAGCCGCTCCGCCGCTTCGTTGACCCCCGGCCTGTGCGTCGCGACCGGGATCACCACCACCTCGATCGGGGCGATCTTCGGCGGGATGACAAGCCCGCTGTTGTCGC
Organism: Oscillospiraceae bacterium; assembly: GCA_009777515.1. Classification (GTDB taxonomy): domain Bacteria; phylum Bacillota; class Clostridia; order WRLR01; family WRLR01; genus WRLR01. The sequence continues at coordinate 13,173 of WRLR01000058.1, forward strand.
CGTGCGTCATGATAAGGCCGCCGATGGTGCGCGTGGTGAAGCCCCATGATGTCTGGTGCGGGTACTGCAGCTTGTTTTCCCTGTCGGAATACTGGATGCCGAACGCCCGCGCGAAACCGTCGCCAAAATAATGGCTCGTCCCGTTTTGCAGCGCCTTGCGGTCGTGCATCATGCACTCTATCGTATACGTGCGCTCGGCGCCCGCGAACTTTTCCTGCTCGGTCTTCAGCCCGCGCGTCACCGGCATCGCGAGATACTCCTCGCAGACCGCCGCGTACACCTCGAGCTGCCGCTCCGTCTCCTCCAGCGCCTCTTCCGCCGTCGCGTGCAGGGTATGCCCCTCCTGCCACAAAAATTCGCGGTGCCGCAGGAACGGGCGCGTCGTCTTCTCCCAGCGCAGCACGCTGCACCACTGGTTGTACAACTTCGGTAGATCGCGCCACGAAGCGACGGTCTTTGCCCAGTGCTCACAGAACAGTGTCTCGGACGTTGGCCTTATGCAGAGCCTCTCCTCCAGCTCCTCGCTGCCGCCGACCGTCACCCAGGCGCACTCCGGCGCGAAGCCCGCAACATGGTCGCGCTCCTTTTGCAACAGCGACTCGGGTATCAGCAGGGGCATGGACACGTTTTCGTGCCCGTCCGCCTTGAACCGCGCGTCCAGCTCACGCTGTATGCTCTCCCATATGGCGTACCCGTACGGTCGCAGTATGTACAGCCCCTTGACGCTCGTGTAGTCGATCAGCTCCGCTTTTGTGCAAACGTCGGTGTACCACTGCGCGAAGTCCGCCTCCATGTCCGTGATTTGCTCGACCTTTTGCCTATTGTCCTGTTGCTTGTTTTCCTTTGCCATGCTCACACCTCCCGATGTATCACGCCAATTATACCCAATCGCCCCCGCATACACAAGCCGCGCCATTGTGATATCATTGTGTAGGGCGCTTTATTTGCGTACGATGTTTTTTGCGTATCCCAAAAAACACAAAATATGGGGGGCGAGTTTATGGCTTTAATGAGGTTCAATTTTGAGAGCGAGTACTTGAAAAGCAATTTTGAAATCAGCGTCATCATGCCCGACAGGCCCAAGGCTGTCGCGCCGGCGGAGTTTTACGGCAGCAAAAAGAAGTACAAGGTGCTGTGGCTCCTGCACGGCACGTATGGCGACCACACGGACTGGTCGCGCAAGTCCAACATCGAGCTGTACGCCTGCGAAAAGGACTTGATTGTCGTCATGCCCAGCGCGCTGAACAGCAACTATTCCAACTGGGACAAGGCGACGATGGGGTTTGGCATGAACGACTACTTCATCGACGAACTTATGCCCATGGTGTACAACTGGCTGCCGGCTTCGGCGGCGCGAGCGGACAATTTTATTTCGGGGCTATCCATGGGCGGCAGGGGCGCGCTAAAATTTGCCGTCAACTACCCGGAGAAATTCGAGGCGGCGGCCATACTGTCCGCATCGCCTGAAAATTACAGCGGGATGACGGATGAGTCGCTTAACAAGCGTGGCGGCCCCTTTTCGGAGCGTTTGCGCGGCATGGTCGAAAATGCAGGCGGGGCTGAGGCTTTTGTAAATTCCGATGAGAACGCGTGGGCGATAATCGACGGACGCGTCGCGCGCGGCGAGCGCCTCCCGCGCCTGCTGTTCGTATGCGGCAAGCAGGACGAGCGGGTATACAACAATCTTACGAAGTTCAGGCCCCACGCCGAAGAAATTGGGCTTGGCGCCGAGTTTTTGATTGTGGATGGCTACAAGCACGAGTGGCGGTTCTGGGACCTCGCCATTCAACGCGCTTTTGAATTTTTCGGTTTGTGATGCGGCGCCTGGCGCCCGATTGCGTGATGGCTGTTTTTAGTGGCGACCACCAGCGTTCTCTCGTATGAGGCATCTAAGGCGATGCTTTCTTTTACAATGCCATCGCCTGCGATGGAATCGCCTGCGATGGAATCGCCGTTTGTTTCCGGTTGGCTCGGGGCGCTCAACTCAAACTGAATGATGCGGAACGGGTGCCCGCGCCCCTGCCCCGGCTTGCCGCTTGTGGCAGCAAGTTCTTTTTCCACTGTTTTGCGGCGGCCTTTCATAGCAATCATGATGCCGCCGTCCCGGAGGAACGGCATGGAATAATCATATATTTTATGGATGTCCGCGACGGCGCGCGAAGCCGCGAAATCGAAGCGCCCGCGCAGCCCGGCGTCCCGCGCCGCGTCCTCCGCGCGCGCGTGGTGCGCCGCGCAATCGCTTAGGCCCAAAACGCTTATGGCTTCATTGATAAAATTGACCTTTTTGCCCACTGAGTCGATAAATGTTACATCGAGCTTGTCGCTGTATAGAATTTTTAGCGGAATGCCGGGAAAACCAGCCCCGGCGCCTATGTCGATGAGGGCAGCAGGGCTGCTGCTATCCCTGCCGCGATCGCTCCCGCCGCCGAAATCGCTCACGCCATCGCCCCAGCCGCTGCCATCGTCGCTATCACCATACTCACAACCGCCGCGATCGCCCCCGCCGTCGCCACTGTCTCCACTTCCCTCCCCGAGCAGGCGCGCAAGCTCACGCACATGCACCGCAGGGCTCAGCGAATCCAAAAAATGCTTGACGACGATCCCGTATTCGTCTTTTATGGATGTCAGGTTCATATATTTGCCGCGCTCGATCAGCAAATCCCCGAACGCGCTAAAAGCCCCGAGCTGTGATTGGTCCAGCTCGAGGCCGATGTCTTTTGCGCAACGATATAATAATGAAATTGATGATTTTTCCAAAACCAATTTCCAAGCAATTTTATGGGGTAATGCTTTCTCGCCGTGACATTTCCATTTCTTTTGATATTTTTACGGCCTGTTTTTTCGCGGCTTTGTTCTTGTACATGATCTGATCCATTTCCTCGATTACGGATTGCAAATCATTGTCGCGCGCACCGTCGATTTGGATGATCCCGTAGCTAAATTCAATATCATATCCCATCCGGTTTATTTCGTTGATCTCGCTGAGCTTGTTCCTCATCCGTACGATCGCCCGCTGGGCGGACGACTCTGTGCAGTTTTTGAATATGACGATAAATTCGTCACCGCCGAAACGGCACACGACATCTTTGTTGTCACGCACCGACGAGACAAGGGTTTCAGCGACCGTGCGTATCGCGTAGTCGCCGCTGGTGTGGCCATGCGCATCGTTGATGATTTTCAAGTCGTCCATGTCGATGAACGCGGCGCAGCAGGGCGTGCCTTCCTTTGCCTCGTACAGCGCCTCCTCGAGGGCCTGCAGGCCGAACCCCCGGTTGTACACACCTGTCAAGGGGTCCGTGGTCGCGGTCTGTTTTAGCGAGCTTTCGTGCTTTTTCCACTCGCTGATGTTATCGATCATGTGCAGGTAACCGGCATGCGAATCGGAAAAATGCACCCTGTCCGATGTGATCTTGTACCAACAGTTATTTGTCTCGTCGAATATCTCGCGGAATTTTGGGAACCCGCCGATTTCCCCCTCAAAGCTTACCTGCGCGAGATAGTCCTCTAAAATGGTGGGCATGGACGAAATGCCTTTCGGCGCGCGCGCCAAGTACTCAATCCCCCCGAAGTATTCCCTCGCGGGGCGGTTCGCATATACAATCTTCCCGTCCTGCGCGACCTCTAGCACCATAATATGCAGATTGTTCAAGGCGGACAATATTTGGTGATAGCGCCAGCTATTGACCGACCATTCCCAAGAATTGTCTTTATTTTGCGGCGTTTCAAGCTGATTAGACACCGACGCTACTTTATCTATCAAGCTGTTGAACGACTCAAACAGCGCGCCCTGATAATAGAGGCGGCTGACGACATGCCCTTTGGCCAATTGCTCCATGCTCCACGTCAATGACGAGAGCTGGGTGTGCAGCTCTTTTAGCGGGGCAGCCAAATAATTGCGCCTTCCAGGCACCGTGGCGTCAAGGTTTCCGTGGCATAGGGAAAGCATAAATGTCCTGATTTCCCCCATCTGGGAGATCAGCGTATTAAATTTCGCGAAGCACTCGTCCACCAGGCTATCGGTGATAGCAGCGTCGCCGCAACCACCGGTATCTACGTCGTTGCAACCACTGATAGCGGCGTCGCCGCAACAATTGACGTCGGCGTTGACCGCGCCGCCAACAACACCAACGCTGCTGTTGCCCTCGCCACCGCTTCTACTGCTGCCCTCGCCACCGCCACCGCTTACGCCGCCGCTTCCACCGCCGCCGTTGCGGTCGGCGCTTATGACCGCGCTTAACTGCGCCGGGGCCTTCCCCGCTAAAAGCGCATCCAGCTTATCTTTTTGGAATTTTAGAAAATCCAACTCCTTAGGTTCGCCCATCACCCGGTACCTTAATGTTATTTTGGCGCCGTCCCCCGGCCATACCTCTTATAATTCCCTTATGTCAGGCAGTATTTTTAATGTTCGCCGTAAAACGGCACGTGCGATCGCCGGTGGCCCAGCAATCGATCTCTTTGACGATAAACACCTTCCCGGTGTACGCTTCCAATATGCCGGCAATGAACCCTTCGTCATAGTCGCACACCGTCTCGTCTGTGACGGGCAGCCCCGAACAATCCAAGTCTTCCGAAACTGTCAACGTGAGCGACAGGTTGGTCAGATCGGCTTTTTCTATCCTCAATATGCCAATACGTAAATCCGCCAACTGTTTTTGCAAGTTCGTTATAAAATAATCAAAATCACCCGACAGATCCAGCACCTTGCGGGCGAACTGCAAACCGGCCAGATGGCCCGCAGCCCTGTATATCTCGGCGGACATATCTTCGCCGTATTCGCGCGATAAAATGTCTTTTAACGCATATTGAAACAATCTATAAACGATGACGGGCATCTCATACCCTAAATTGGTGCGACCTTCCCCAATATCTCCCAGCCCCTCCCAACTGAAAGACGACGGTACATTCATGTAATTCATATGATGCCCTCCTCAAATTGGCGCAGCTTTGACACTTAGCCTTATTTCAGACAAAGCCAGCTATAATATATATACCGACATAATTATTTCGGTAAACCATTTTATTCGATCTGCGCTCGCGTGAGCGCGTCGGCCACCGCGCGGTATACATCCCAATGTATTAATTTACATAGTAACAAATGCTAATAAGTTTGGCAAGACATTTTGGCTTTGTGTAATCATAATGACATTAGTCGGTTACATTGCCATATATGCCGTTGTGGTCGGATAAAATTATGCATAAAGTGTTTCTTGTATGTACCACATTGTTAAACTATTAAACATAAAATATATTTTTGAATGAACAAAAAGCTCTATATAGTTAGCGACCTCAATAGCTCCCGAGGATTTGCTGTACGACGGAGTCAAAAACCCGCTGATTGATCTGGACTTGAAACCTTGGATCGTTTTTCCACGTCTCGGTTTGATACTCGACCTGTTCAGCTTTGATGTCGCCGATAATGTCTTCCATAACTTCCTCAAACGGCATGACCTGCATGTCTTCGAGCCTCATGACATGGTAACCATATGATGTTTCGCATATGCCGACGTCGCCGACATTGCGGGCGCCGTCAAATGTCCAGTCCAAAAACCCCTGCTCAAACCCGGTGGCGCGCGTTATAATATAAATGCCGTCGTTGGAGAGATCGCCATCTTCCGAATATTCATGCACCAACTCGGCCATATCCTCGCCGGCTGCGATCCGCTCCACCATTTCCAGCGCCAGCCGCTCGGATTCCTCCTGCTCGCGCGGGGCTTCTATGTCTGGGCCTTCATAGAAAAACAAGATATGACGCACGGTCGCCTCTTCATACGACCCGATGTCCATTTCATAATACAACAGGGCGTCCTCTTCCGGTACCGTGAGCTGATCGAACTCCATCGAATAGAGATTGGTCATCAGTATCTCGGCTTCCATGATCTTTCGGAACTGGGATCTGCTAACGCCGTAGGTGGAACGCATGTACTCGTCCCCCGCTGCGCGCGCGTTCACGCCCGACATGCCCGACGCGGACATTTGATCGATGTAATCCAATTGCTCGTTGATCGTTTCTCTGTCTTCCGCCGTCAGCGCGATGCCGCGCTCCTTTGCGACTGTTTCCAATATTTTCGCTTCCGCAGCCATGTCCATCGCCTGCTGGCCAAGAGTCTCCGGCAGGCTGTAGCCAGAGGAATAATTTTGCGCCATCATCAACTGGTATGTAAATTCATACTGCGCCACTCCCGACCCGCCGACAGTCGCCACAGCGGGCTTGTATATATAAAGGAACAGCGACAGCGCCAATCCGGCGGCGGCTAACACTATGATTGTCGTGAATATCAGTTTTATTGTCTTGATGATTTTTTCGTCGTTCGCGCGGCGCTCAAGCCTCGCGCGGGACGGGCTGACGGGCGTTACGGGCGGGACCTTGCCGCTGCGGGCGCTGTTGCTGCTGCGGGCGCCGCGAGCGCCCCCAACGCTGCCTCCGCTTGCACGGTTGCTGCCGCCCCGGCCGCCGCCGCTGCGGTTGCCGCCGCCGCTACGGCTGCCAGCGTTGCCGCGTCCGCCGCCGCCGCTTTTCCCTTCGCCACCACGTTTTATGATCTTACTATCGTTAGTATTTTCCGCTTTATTGCCCCCGAAAAGTGATTTGATGCGATCAAGTGCCATATTCTTATGCCCCCATTATGTATAACGCGGCGTTAGGCCGCTAGTCAGTACGCGCGTAAAAGTATAAAACGCAAGCTGTCGAAAACGCGCCAATAAATATAATTATATGATGTAATGGGAATTCTGACAACTGTTTGCGCCGGATAACAACATATCGCATGGGCGCCGGCGCGGTTGACTATCCATTGGGTTTTGTTATAATTAGGGCACTATAATATTTGGCGCGGCAGACAGGGCAGGTTCGGCTATGGCGGGGCGACATATTGGCGGTATTTAAAATATATACAGAAGGCGCCGTATTTCAAAGCTTCGAGACGTTGAAGACCAATCGGAACAAAAGGCACAGGCGGCGCGCTTTTTTCGTTGAGGGTGTGCAAAATATAAACGCCGCCGCACGGTATGGCTGGCATTTTGAGGCGTTCATTGTCGCTGACGGCGGCGTTGAAATCGGTACCTCAACAAAGCTGTCAAATTGGGCGCAGGGCATGATGGCTACCCACCGGGGCGTGGATGTGTATGAGCTGGCCCCGGAGCTGATGCAAAAATTGAGCGCAAAAACCGACGCCTCGGAGTTGGCGGCAATCGTCCGGATGCGCGACGGTGCTGGCGGGAGCGGCGATGGTGCTGGCATGGGCGGTAGCGGCGACGGCGCGGGCATGGGCGGGAACGGCGACAGCGCGGGCGGCAGTATTTTCGTTCTTTCTGACCGCCCGTCCGGTAAAGGCAACTTGGGGACGCTGATGCGCTCTTGCGACGCGTTCGGCGTAAAGGCGCTCTACCGCACCGGCCATTCTGTCGACTTCTACGACCCCGAGGTCGTTTCGGCTTCCATGGGATCGTTCTTCGCGGTACCGTTTTATACAATTTCGACCTCCGACGCCCTGGAAAGTCTAATTTGCGGGCTGAAACAAGCGCACCCCAATCTACTCGTCGTTGGCACAAGCGCACATGGCGACACGAGCATTTACGAGATCGATCTTTCGGAGCCGCTACTGCTGCTCATTGGTAACGAAGCGGACGGCCTGTCGTGGCGCCTCAAACAGGCAGCGGACGTCATGGCGGCAATCCCGATGAGCGGCGGCGCGTTCGCTACGTCGTTGAACGTCAGTTGCGCGGCTACAGCGCTGTTGTACGAGGCGTGCCGCCAGCGGGCGGGGGCGTCGCGCCCAACGAAAGCATAGATAGCATACATAGATAGCATGGATGGATGGATAGATAGATAGCATAGATAGTTAGATAGCATACGTAGATAGCATTGATGGATAGATAGATAGATAATTAGATAGAAGAAATATTTGAAATATAAAGGAGCAGGTTACCCGTATGACCACATCGAATGAAAGACCGGCGCTGTACCTGTACAACACAATGAACAGAAAAAAAGAGGCTTTCGCCCCGATTTCGGACGACGCGGTCCGCCTCTACTCCTGCGGGCCGACTGTTTACGACACAGCGCACATCGGCAACCTGCGCGCATACATATTCATGGACAGCCTGCGACGTGCGCTGAAACGCAACGGCTACACGCTAAAACACGTGATGAACATCACGGACGTAGGGCATCTCGTATCGGACGAGGACACGGGGGAGGATAAAATGCTCAAGGGCGCCCGCGAGCGGAACAAGACGCCGTGGGAGATCGCCGAGGAAATCACGAAAATTTTCATGGACGATATAGCCGCATTAAATATAGAGAAACCGGAAATAATAGCCAAAGCCACCGAGCATATACCCCAGATGCTGGAAATGGTCGAAGCGCTCGTTGACAAAGGGTATGGGTATGAGCTGTCCGACGGCATCTACTTCGATATAAGCAAGTTCGCGGAGTACGGGCGGCTGTCGCGCCTCGATTTGGACGAGCAGATGGCCGGCGCCAGGGTGGACGTAAACCCGGACAAGCGCCACCCGGCCGACTTCGCACTGTGGATCAAGGCCCCTGCTGAACACATCATGCAGTGGGAGAGCCGTTGGGGCCCCGGCTATCCGGGCTGGCACATCGAGTGCTCGGCGATGTCGATGCACTATCTGGGCGATCGGATCGATATCCACACCGGCGGGATCGATCACATACCCGTGCATCACGAAAATGAAATAGCGCAGTCCGACGCATACGCCGGGAAGCGCGTGGTCAACACTTGGATGCACGGCGAGTTTTTGCAGGTGGACAACGGAAAAATGTCTAAAAGCTTGAAAAATAATTACCTTGTAGAGGACCTGCGGGCAAAGGGCTACAGCCCCCTCGCATATAGATATTTTTGCCTTAACGGGCATTACCGCAGCAAATTGAATTTCACCTGGGAGAGCATGCGCGCGGCGGCAGTGGCGTACCGGCGCTTTATCGAAGGCGCCCTGGCCCATAGGGGCGAAGCGGCGCAAAGCGGCGCCGCGGATGGCGCGGTTGGCGGTTCGGCGGGCGCCGCCGCGGATGGCGCAGCGGATGCGGACGATTCTGCGGACGCGGGCGATAGGGATAATATCGCATCATATATAACTGGTATGGCGGAATCTTTCGACGCCGCCGTTAACGACGATCTTAATATCCCAAAGGCGCTGGGCATCGCATGGCAGCTCATCAGACGCCCGGAAAAATCGGATGCGATATTCAACCTGCTCCTCAGCATGGACGAAGTGCTGGGCCTGGGCTTAAAGGAAGCCGCTTCCGATCCGCGCGGAACGGGCGCGCAGCCGGTAGAAGAGGATGTTCCGCCGGAAATATTGACATTGGTCAAAGAGCGTGAAACCGCGCGCACAGCAAAGGACTGGGCCAAATCGGACGAACTACGCGACCTGATAAAAAGCAAAGGTTACGCCGTGACAGATTCTAAAGAAGGCGCAAAAATTGCGAAAATATAAAAGGTTGTGAAATGCTAACAAAACTCAGGCAGCTTGTCCGCGACGGCGAGGGGCTTACCGTTGAGTTCAAACGTTGCACAAACGAACTCTCAAACAGTGTTTTTGAAACGGTTTCGGCATTTTCAAACCGATACGGCGGCTATCTTTTGCTCGGCGTCGAAGACGATGGAACAATCAGCGGTGTGAATCCGAAGTCTGTGCGAGGCATAAAACGCAATTTCACAAACACGCTAAACAACACGCAACGTTTTGCGCCTACACTGTTTCTCGCGCTTGAAGAAGCGGAAATTGACGGTGAAATCATATTATGGTGCTATGTTCCCATCAATTCACAGATTGTAATGTTCGGCGGCAAAATATTCGATCGCGCCGAAGATGGCGATATGGACATAACCCGAAACTCTAATATGGTGGCTCATATACACCAGCGCAAAGTGGCAGACTATTCGGAGCGCAAGATATTCCCCTACGCAAAAGAAAGCGATTTTGAATTTAAGCGGCTTATGCCGCTTGTGCGCAGGCTTGCTGTTACCTACCGCACGGACCATCCATGGGAGAAAATGAGTGATGACGAAATCCTAAAAAGCGCAGGATTATTTCAAAGCGAACCCGAATCCGGCAAATCAGGTTATACCCTTGCGGCTGTACTGCTGTTCGGGCGCGCGGAGCTTATACGAGCTTGCACCCCGAACTATGTTACTGATGCCATTTGCCGACGTGAAAACCTTGAACGATACGATGACAGGCTTATGGTTTCAGTTAATTTGATAGATGCTTACGACCAACTAATAGAGTTTATCAGCAAGCATACGCTTGATAGATTCTTCCTAGTTGACAACCAGCGCGTCAGCGTGAGATCCTGGATTGCCCGTGAACTTGTAAGTAATATTCTCGTTCACCGTGAATTTACGAGCGCGTTTCCTGCGAAAATCATTATTGAACGCGACCGCATTGTAACGGAGAATTGGTGCTTGCCGAAATCCCCCGGTAAGATAGACCCAAATGCGTTTACGCCATACCCAAAAAACCCACTGCTCGCAAGCTTCTTCATCAATATTGGGCGTGCCGACGTGCTTGGCTCGGGAGTTCGGAATTTATATAAATACACAAAGATTTATTCGGGCGGTGAACCTGAGCTTATCGAAGGCGATGTTTTCAAAACGATTGTGCCGCTTGAATTATCGGACATATCTATGTACGATAACGGTATAATGTCCGATAAAATGTCCGATAATCTCAATTTGTCCGATAAAATGTCCGATAATCTCAATTTGTCCGATAACACTAATATATCCGATAATATGTCCGATTATCTAAATTTGCCCGTTAAACTCGATATGTCCGATAACGGTATCATGTCCGATAAAAAATACCGCGCCGCGCTTATTTCTTATCTGTCTAAAAACGGAGAGATCAGCGCAACAGAGGCGGCAGCGATTATTGGACGCACAGCTAAGACCGCTCGTCGCGTACTTCTTCAGCTTGTTGACGAGGGTATTATTGTTGCAACCGGGGCGAACCGAAACCGTAAGTATAAAATAATCGGGAAATGATTAATTTTATAATCATTAAAATGTTTGGTAATACTGAAGCAAATTAAATTATGGTGCGTTTTTGGGTATAAACCTTTTGAGATAATTGTAAGTATTAATTTACTATCACATCGGCGCGAGAGCCGGAGCGGCTGCGCGTGATGCGGATTTGCCGGTCGATCCGTGCTGCCAGATCGCCCACATGTGATATCACGCCTATCACCCTGTTCCCCGCTATCTCCTGTAGCGTCGATATCGCGACGTCCAGGGACTCCGCGTCGAGCGAGCCGAACCCCTCGTCGATGAACATGGCATCGAGCCTCACCCCGCCCGCAGCGTGCTGCACGACGTCGGAAAGCCCCAGTGCGAGTGCGAGCGACGCCTTGAACGATTCGCCGCCCGACAAGGTGCGCACGTCCCTGCGCCTGCCTGTATAATGGTCGTGCACATCCAGCTCCAGCCCGAACTGAGCCCGCCTATCGCCCGCCTCCGTCCTGCGCAACAGCTCATAGCGGTCTTGGCTCATACTGGCAAGGCGGCGGTTCGCTGCCCGCAGGATGCGCGAAAAATACATCGAGAGCAGCCACACTTCGAACGTTATCTTCACTTTGCCGGGCAGCTCCCCGTTGGCAGTCCCCGACACGGCAAGGGCCGACGCCCATTGAGATTCTTTTTGCGCCATCATCCGGTTGGACTCGTTCAAATCGCGGAGCGCCGCGCAGTTCGCCTCATACGCTCCGCGCATGGAAGCCAGGCTGCGGTCGAGGGCGTCGGCATTTTGGGCCGCTTCCTCTCCCCTCGCCATCAATGCCGGCAAATCCACATATTCATGCCA
>WRLR01000059.1 GCA_009777515.1 Oscillospiraceae bacterium
CAACACCTACGCCCACACCCGCACCAACAGCAACACCAACGCCCACACCTCCGCCCGGAGATACGGGTACTACTGTCGGTGGCGGTAGTAGCGGAGGCGGCGGAGGCGGCGGCACAGTGGGCAATCCGTCAGTGGCGGCTACCCCGACACCCGCGTCCACGCCCACGCCGACCCCGACGCGCACTGCGACCCCCAGCCCTACAATCCGCCCAACCGCAACGCCTACACGGCCTCCTACTACGCGCATACCGGATGCAGGCCTTCCGGGCGGGGCGTCAAATGCTTCCGATGCAACGGATAGCCGTACCTTGCAAGACTTTATAATATCCGAATGGGCAGTGGACGAAATTATTGTGGCTATAGAAAAGGGGCTTATCCCCGTCACAATAGACAGCGATTTGACAAAACCCATCACCCGCGCGGAGTTTGCCGCTGTTTCCGTAAAGACTTATGAAGCGCTTTCCGGGGTCAAAGCTATTCCGGCAGTTAATAATCCATTTATGGACACCAATGATGTAGATGTTTTAAAAGCGTACAATGTTGGCATAACCATCGGCGTTTCGCCGACATTATTTGATCCGTTAATTTTACTGAACCGCGAGCAAGCGGCTACAATGCTTACACGTGTTTTCAAAAAAGTTTCAATGACGGGATGGACGCTTGCGACAGACGATCAATTCAACTTGCTTTATTATATGCCGGCTCCATTTGTAGATGATCAATATATTTCGTACTGGGCCAGGGAGAGTGTGTATTTTATGGCCGCGAATAACATAATTCAAGGTATTGGTAACAATCATTTCGCGCCGCAAAATACCACGCGCGACGAAGAAGCGCGCCGCTATGCCAACGCGACACGTGAACAGGCTCTCGCTATTGCGGTTCGGATGGTCAACAATCTAGTTGTTAATAATAACAATATAGCCGTTGAAGTGCAGCCCCGCGGTGGCTAAAGTTAATAAATGATTACGCCGTCAGATTAGTCTATGATGTATTTGATAGGCGATGTAATTTTATAGTTTAATTTTGCTTAATTTATAAAATGTTGTAATGGAGATCAATATGAACAGAAATTCATATTACTATGGGGGAAACGATTATTTTGTTTCAGAGCTGTTATCTACTGTGCTCCCTATTATTGGGATTATTATAGTTGCTATAATAATAATTAATGTAGTTCGTAGGGTTATGAATGCGAAAAGTAAAGGGATATCTAGCCGTACGGGTTCAGAATATGGGTTCATGGGTTTGCGTGGCAAAACCAAAGAGCAAAAGAAGATAATCAAATTTTTTATGAGCACTGGAATTTTAGGGGCTATTTTTAAAATATCTAATAGCACGTTTGATACAATATAGACTTATAAATAAATAATTTGGTTAAATAACGAAAAAGCAAAACATTTATTATGTTTAATTGGTATGCTAAAATATTGAACTTTAGCGTTTGGTGTCATTACGAAAGATACCATTTGATGGAATGATGCGCAAAACTGCGTCATGCTCAATCTGAAGCAGAATGATGTGAAAGTGTAGATGTGGACGGATTAAAAGGATAATATTTGGTAACTGTGCGCTAGATTTAATGGATATTGTTTTATTTAGCACCTATGAGAGGACATTTTCTTGCTGGAATGAAGAATTCGGTTATTCAACCATTAGGCATTGCTGCCTTTGCGATAAAATAGGATGCATGCATTGGTCCGCGTAAATATTATTTTATCGTTTAAAAAAAGTCAACACAATATTCGCAATCGCAAAATGATATTGTCTTTCATTATAAGAGACTGTAAAAAGATGTATTTCGATAGTATTGGAAGACATAAAATATTTTGATGTATGTATAAATAAAATGTTAATAGAAATGTTAAAAAGGAGTTGATAAAATGGCATATTCTGATTTTCATTTAAAAGCGATTAAAATATTTTTTATCATTGGTATAATACTATTTGTTATATTGTGTTCTATAAACTTTACGTTAGCTTTTTTATTTTTCATTATTTCCATTGCTTGTCCTTCTGCTGCTGGATATGCAAATAATGCAATGGAAAAATCAAGTGAATTAATAGAGAGTGATGGTTGCTTTATGTATGTTCTTAGTATTTTAACTTTTCTAGTAACATTCATAGGTTCAGCAATCTTTTTAATCGCTTTTATAAAAAGTACAAGAATATTTTTATTTGATCGGTTAAAGAAAAAAGCAAATGCAGGTAATCAGGAAGCGCAGGCAAAACTAGCTATAAGAGCAGAGGATTTATACCAAAAGGGATTAACCATCCAAAATAAATTCGGCTACACTAAGGCTAAAACATGGTTTAAATGCGCTGCCGATTTAGGACACAATGCAGCAATGAAAGAAATAAATGAAATCATAAATTTTGAAGAAAATAAAAGAGAACGAGAGAACAAAGCAAAAGAGGAGCGATTGAAAAATCTCCCTAAATGTCCTAAATGTGGGAAACCTATTGAAAAAAAGTATGTTAATCAATTTTGGGGTTCACGTTATATGCATGCGGTATATGCTCCCGATTGCGACTGGATGGACGATAAATTACGCAACAATACTGGCCGGTAATAGGAATGATTGCGGCACAGGCTTATTGCAAAATGCTTTATCGTCCCATGGGATTGATAATGGCGATATCAATGTAATTCCCAATATTCTGGTTGAAGGTTATCATGAAAACAGCCGCTATTTTAAGATATTTAGAGATCATTTGTTTCGTGCATCGGAATATCAAATGTCGTTGCTAATGTTTGGCGCCAGTCAACTCTATTCATACAGTTATACATTCGATTTGACAAGCGCAGACACCGTCGAACAGACAAAGGAGTATTTTTACAAAGATATTACCAGCATTAGTGTAACAAAAAAAGGTATAGAATATCCGAACCCGCGCCCGCTTGGTTATTTGATTGGGGGCTTAGCCGTTTTCGTTTTTGGAATAATTATTGGGCTGGTTTCGCTGGCACAAAATGAGTTTGCCAGTGTAATATTTTCATTGATCGTAATTATTGCAGGATTCCTCCTCATGGTGGTATTTGGCTATTCAAGAAGTTTGGCCCATTATATGGTAATAAAATTAACTGTTCCGGAAGACACATTTGAATGCGTAATGAATATTGAAAATATGGTTAGAATAAATGAAATGAAATCGTTAATAAGAGACAAAAAGTTGAATTATTGATTACAGAAAAAGGAGAAGTCACATGGAAATTATTAATAAGTTAAAAGTTTTACTGGTTGTTATTATTGTGTTGGTATTTGCCATAGCGGGGTGTAATTCTGTAGTGGAAATTACTCCGCTGGATGGCATAGCGGATTCTACGAAATCAGACGATTCGGCAAGCAATATGAATTCGGGCGGTGGGCGCGCTACAGGTGGTGGCATGCCTTTGGGGGGCATCGAAGCGCATGCCGCAGGAGCACAGTCTGTTGCTCTCAACGCGTCATCATCGAACACATCAAAACTGGTTGGCATGTGGGTGGAAGAGGAAATATCACACCCAGGCGCGTATAAGGGGTTGGTTGTTTTTTTTGAAGATGGCACTGTCGCAGGTACGAGCAATGCACCTACGCCAATGACGTACACGACTATGGATAATATTGTAACCTTTGGCGGGTTGCTGGCTGTCTATGAAATTAGTGGTGATAAATTAACCCTTACTTACTTAAGTGGGCGTGGTTCATATTCAATTGCGTATAGAAAGGTTAGGACTGTCCCGGAGGAGTTTTTGAGGCCAAACCCACAATCGGCTATGCAAGCGCCGGGGGTTGCTTCGACGACAGCGGCTGCACAAACGACAACGGCTGCGGCTGCGTCAGCGGTTGAGCCAACGACAGCGGTTGCGCAAACGACAACGGCTGCTACTGCGACGACTACTGCTGCGCCACGTCGATAATATTATATCCGGTATAGCGATTATTTCAATTATGTATATATCATATGGGGAGACAATGATTGTATGAAACATTGTGTTTGGATTGAGAAGAAAAGTGTAAGAAAATCCGTTATAGTTGTATTGATTGCAGTTATGTTTGTTTTCTGCATTCCTGGCGCTTCATTAGGAATGGGAGCGTCTAACGCGCTTACATTAGAAGCTGAAGTTTATTTTAAATACTTAGCCCAACAAGGTTATGAAATGCATAGCAGTGGAATCTATAAACAGCAATTACCGGAAAATAATGATGATTCGAATTATTATGATTATACCATGCCTAACAATAGTATTCTGAAAAAGGGTATTGTTGCAACTAAACTAGCTGATTTCGACGGCGACGGTAAACGAAAGATGTTTGTTGTACTGTCAGATACAGAAACATATTATGATCAGAATTGGGGGAACATAGAAACATTTAATTTATCACTGGTTATGTTGACGAATACCAATGGCGTGGTCAGTGAGGCTGGAAAAAGTAAAATTATAGTAGACTTACATCCCGGATTTCAACGTGGCTATGTAGACTTGTTTGTAATCAAATCAAATGGAAGATATGTAATTGGTATAGAATCATTTGAGGCTTCAACGATATGGTCTGATGGTATGTCATTAACTTTTCTTGTTTATGAGTATATTAATGGTACTTTCAATAATATTATTATTGAAAGAATATTTGGCGAGGATCTTTGGGCATACGATGAAGATGAATTGAATAATATACTTAATGACATAGTAAATCGAATCAGGTTAACCGGTATCGAATTGATGCTGGACGATGAATCTGTTTTTGGGTTAAGCAGGGTCATCGATATCAATAAACAAGTAGAAAATTTGTTTTCTATTGATTACAATTTAACCTACATGCATGATGATGATTTTAATATAATTAATCCGGAGATCGTAATGGATTTGTTAATATATAACGATGTGGAGTCGACGGATGGAGTGCCGGGGGCGGCTCCTGTTTCC
Source organism: Oscillospiraceae bacterium (assembly GCA_009777515.1). Classification (GTDB taxonomy): domain Bacteria; phylum Bacillota; class Clostridia; order WRLR01; family WRLR01; genus WRLR01. The sequence goes on from WRLR01000059.1 coordinate 4,910, forward strand.
GAGATTATTGTGTTGATAGATGGGGTTGCGCTGAGTTTTGACCAGCCGCCGATCATAGAAAATGGCAGGACGCTTGTACCGCTGCGGGCGATTTTTGAGGCATTGGGCGCGCAAGTCGGATGGCAGCCGTTAACCGAAACAGTAACGGCTGTGAAGGACGACATTACGATTATTATGAGAATAGGCGACGATTATTTTTTGAAAAATGGTGTACGCATCCAATTGGACGTACCGGCGAAAATCGTCAATGGTAGGACGTTGGTTCCGGCGCGCGCTGTAGCAGAGGGGTTGGGCGCGGACGTGGGTTGGATTGATAGCACGCAAACCGTAACGATAAAAACAGGTACGTAGGGCGTATGGGCGCAGGTTGCGTTGGTAGCAAAAATTGGGCAAAAATCGTCTTGATAATCAATGTGAATAGTTATTGAAATCCCAAAAAGGTGTTATAATTTGGTGTGCGGGGAGACCGGGCGCTCCGGATGGATAGTCAAAGGAGTACCCCGCATATGATTCTACTGTTAACTAGAGATTGTGCTTTATGACGTCGGGATCATACAATGCTCTTTCAAGGATTCTGCTTAACACAGAAGTATATCCTTTACCAAGCGATCTTGCTTTTTCAAGTGACTGTGGAGATAATCGAAGCGTAACAGTTTATTTTTGTCTGTCAGCTTTCCGGGCATCAGATATTCACTTAAATTGCAAAAGCTCTGTTTCCGAAAATACGTTTTCTATAGGAGAGTTGTCTAAACTGTTGGTATACTTAGATTTATGTACGTAACGATACATCATATTCTATCAATGAAAGTGCTTTTTACAATATCAAACGCATGTGTCGGAACATACTCAATACCCGGACGTAAAATTCCATCGGTATCACTTATGAATAATCGATTATTTATCTTTTTTTCCAGATTGATCAAGTATTCCTTTCCTGTGGGAATACTCATTTCAGAAAAAGCGATGTATTTCTTGAAGCATAACACTGCTTGAAACAGATCAATGTCCTCAGAATATCTCATTGGATGCGAAAAATAAATTCGATGAAGAGCAGTGCCGCCGCGAAATGCCAAGCGTGACGCCAGATATCCGTCTGAGTAAATTGCCAATAAGGCACGACTTATAATAAGATCCTGTTCCACTTGGTGCATATTTAACCACGGAGCATATTCTTGCCATTCTATTATTGCCTGTCTCGTTATCATGCCTCAATCTCCAGTTTGCAATTTTCAATGATTTTCCATTTGCTATTTTCCTGAAGTTCGCCGCCAGACGGTTTTGATTTGGGATCAAGCAGAGTCTTTCGAAAGCGTATTCCAGCAGCTTGCGCCTGCGAGTAAACGTCTGTGCTGATTTCATCAAGACCCAGCACGTTCTCAAGTATAAAACCGAGCCTTTGAATGATTGGGGTTTTATACATTCGCCAAAGATCGTCTCCCGATTTCTTGAAATCAAGATTCAGTTCGCTAATAATGTCAACCGCCCTATTTAATCCGCCAATCCTGTTTTCATAACAAATTAGATCCAACGCAGTGAGTTCCGGCGATGATAACAACACTTTCCCAAAGCCTGCGTTTTGTTCAATCAGATATGCTTCCGGCAGCGAGGCATTGGCTAAAAAGAGAATTGGTGAGCTTTTTTTGCTCCTGATATTATTTGAATCGGTAACAACAGTCAGAATTTGCGGTTGCTGATGTCCTGCGCCATATATGGCTGCCGCAGAAAGTAGACCGACATAATACTTATGCCCTGTAAATGCCATTAGTGATTCAATGTATTCGATTGGCGGCACAAAACCCATTAGCGCATGCTCATCCGGAACGATCACATAAAAGCCTCGCCATGCTGAATATACACGGCCTTTTTCTATTAAGCGATATATTGAAGAACGGACTGCTCTTTTTGGCATATTTGAAAAACGGCTTTCCACTTCAACCATACTAAAGGTAATCCGGCCTCTTTTTGGCAAGTCCTCAATCCAGTTCCTGACACTTATGACTTTTTTACTCATTTTGCCCACCATTACTTGCGCGACAAATTATTACTTTGCAAATATGCTTGCGGTCTGTCGATCGTTATATGATAAATTGGTTATTGTATGATTAATGGAAGGCGCTTTTTTACGCACGTCCAAATCATGCAACGAAGCGTACATATGCCATATAATTCAGGTCATTACAACGCAGCATTGCAAACTTATCATTGTTTTAATAGTATTGCAATAGGTAAAACTAAATACATATCGATATATTTCTTTGGAAAGGACAAAAACACCTTGACAGCACGTTTCCGAGGAGATGGATTCTATTGTCCGGAACAACGATAAATCAATTAAATAGCTGAGCTGTCCACAAAACTTTATCATTTAATTCACCAGTTAAAATCCAGTCATTCAAAACATCCAGAGCAAGATCGTATGAAATTAAATATTTCTTTGACATTAGCGTGTAATCACCAAAATAAAAGGAAATATTCCCATTAGCTGATAAATCTCTGACAGACGTTAACTGATTCTCTAAGTCCCAGGATTTATAACACAGTATTGTATCGTCAGCCAATCCAATACTCATAAAACCAATTGCTTCAACTTGGACATCAACAGAAAATGGCGCCGAAAACATTTCAGCAGTATCTTCCTTGATTTTAAGCAACTGGCTTTTTAAATCGATAAATGAACCAACCTCGATTTTTTCATCGCTGTACCCATCAACGCTGTATACAATATTAACTGGATACATTGCTATGGCTCCTTTACTGATATCTTAGCTATTAATCAATTCAATCAACCCATGTGAACTCATGTGAACTCATGTGGCGAATCCACCCAAATATAGGTAAATTTGGATTTTGATTGATTCTATTTTACCATTACTTATGTGATTTTGCCACATTCATTTAGCGTAAAATATTGAAATTTCAAGCGATATATCAAGCGATTTATCAAGGTTCAGAACATTATTTGCGTATGCTAAATTTCAGTTTATTAACTAAAAATTAACAAATGCGCGAACTTGCGGCGCATATGAAAATATGATATTATTTGCGGCATGATTAAAACTAATTGCTGTAAGGGTTCTGGCGGGCGCATCCGATTTTTATCCGTCGCGGTGCGCTGTTTTTGCGCCCTGTCTGTGCTGCTGGCTTTGGCGGTTGCGTTGTCCGCATGTGCGTTTTTGCCGACCGAGGACGATCCGCTCCCGCCGCCCATGCTGAGCGCGTATGAGAACCGCCAGCCGGCCATGGCAGTCGTGCGCCGGGACGACCTGGTTCAGACCAGGACCATCTCTTGCCGCAGCAGGCCCATCCGCGAGCAGACATACAGTTTTCCGATAGGCGGCATATATGTCGACCGCGTCTATGTCACTGTTGGCGACAGCGTGAGGGCGGGAGACATGCTGGCGGAGCTGGAACGCAAGGAGATTCTGACGCAGGTCGAAGAAGCAAAGATTGCTGTGCGCAAGCAGGAGTACGCCCTGGAGCAGGCGATGGACGACACGGCCTTGCGCCGCGAATATTACAATGTCCAATACATGGCGGAAGCCCAGGAGCAGGCATTGGAGCAGCCGGTCGACTGGGCCGCGTTGATCAGGCGGTACGATAAAGCGGTCGAGGACTATGAGTTCGCGGTGTCATACGCGGAAAAACTGCTGGAGATTTCGCAGCGCAAGCTCGACACACTGCTGACTATGGCTGACGAGCGGGTTATTTACGCGACTATCGACGGCGTCGTGTCATACGCGCAAAGGTATTCGAATGATGATCGGAGCATAGCCGGCGACAAAGTGTTTACTGTTTCCGACGCTTCAGAGCTTATATATTCGGTTTCCGGCGACGATACCAAATTTTTTACCATCGGCGAAGTATATCAAATGAAGGTTTCCAAATCGTTTTTGGATATTCGCGCCGTATCGCCGGAGGATATAGGCGAGACGCCGTCCGGTGGTGGCAGCGGAAGCAGCGGTGGTAGTAGTAGCGGTAGTGGTGGCAGCAGTAGTAGCAGTAGTTCCCAGGTCATTTATTTTGTGCCTGACGATCTGGCGACGGGGCTGGCGTCTTATGGTTACATCACCGTCGAGACCGACCGCAGGGACAATGTTCTTTATTTGCCCGCGAACGCCATTATTCAGGTGGGGGACGCGCACGCCGTGTACCGGGTGGGCGAGTCGGGCTTCCGTGAACTCGCGCCGGTGGAGATTGGCGTCACAATTACCGGCAAGACGGAGATAATATCCGGGCTTTCGGAAGGAGATGAGGTCATCCTTGGCTAAGCCGCTGTCGTCGTGGCATTACACCGGGACCGGGTCAGCGAATAATCCTGTCGATAGACATGTCAATAAATCTACTGAGAAACATATCGATAAACTTATCGTTAAACCTGCCGATAAACCTGCCGTTGTATCATCTGAAAAATCATCCTTAAAAAACTATTCTTTATTTTATATATTGCTGGCCGCAATCCTTGCTTTAACGCCTTTTGTCGCTTCATGCTCGGCCGGCGCCATTGGCCAGTCGCTGCCTGCGGAGCTGATTGTGCCGGTGGAAGCGCCTGCCGATCTCGTGGCTGTAAGGCGCGGAGACATAAAGCCCGTCAAAGTTGCGGAAGCCATCGTGGTACCCTACTCGCTCGGTTTGAGCTTTCGCGCCGCAGACGCACCCATATCCGCCGTATATGTCACGCACGGCCAAAGCGTGGTGGAGGGCGAGCTGCTGGCCGAACTCGATGTGAGCGTATGGCTCGATCGCCTTGCCAACGCGCGCGAGGAGCTTTCGCACATCACCCGCGTGTCCGCCCACGACGACACAATTTCGGATGTGCGCATATCGCTGGCCCAAATGGATCTGTACGAGGCGGCGTCCGAGCTGGACAAGACACTGGCAGAGCTAAATTTATTGGATTTGATGAACCGCGACATCGTAAGGCGCGAGACGCAGGATCTCGATCGGGAGCGGCTGCAGGCGCGCATCGACGCGCTGGAGGCGCAGCAGGACAATTATTATATCTACGCGCCGTTTGACGGCATCATTTTAAGCATTGAGGCGCTGACCGTCGGGGACTATCCGTCGGGGCGCGTGCCATTCATGCATATTGCCGATCTCAACCGTTTGACGCTGCGCTGCCTGACGGAACAGACCTCGTTCTTTTCCGCCGCGCAGTCCATTGTGGCTGTTATCGGCGATGGCGAGTGGGACATTGAAATAGTGCCGTATACGCTGGAGGAGCAGCTCGCGTTCTATTATGAAGGTATTACGCCGCCCGCACGGTTCAATTTTATTGACGGCGACGGGGGTGATGGCGGCGACGGGGCCAGGAACCAGGGGGTTCCGCCCACGGACAAACGCGTATTGATTATGTCGCATGAAATAGGCAGGGAAGACGTCATCATCATTCCCATTAACGCGGCGCATATTGAAACAGCGAGCGACGAGGAAGGCACGTCGTCGCGACAGGACTTCGCCTATGTCGATTTGAACGGCGCGCGCGAGCGGCGTGATATCCGGTGCGGCCGCCGGTCCGATGTCTGGATTGAGGTAATTGAAGGGCTGGAGGAAGGGGAGCTGGTATATGTCGATTAAGAGGCTGTTGGCGCTGGCCATATCGCTTACCGCCGCGATATTCGCAATATCGCCCGGCGCCCCATATGTAGGTATAAATACGGAGCTTTTGCTGACAGGCGGCGCGAGCCATGCCGTACTGGCGGCGGCGCAAGCGCCTGCACCGTTGACGACGCAAGCGCAGCCACAGGATGCCATCGACGATCCCAACCTCACGGTCATATCGCCCAGGAATGTGAACTATGTGACCGACGAAGTATTTGTGGGTTCGCTGGAACGCAGCGCGGGCTTCGACGCGCGTCTGAACTATCCTAAAACCATGTCTGTGCTGGTCCCAAGGGACGGTATGTTTGTCACCATGTTCATCGGCAGCAGCGAATGGGTGGAGGAGGGCGAGCCTATCGCCGTTTTCTCCGTCGTTTCGAATGAGCTGGAAATTGACGAGGCTGCGCTGGCCCTGGAGCTTGCGGAGAGCGCCCATAGGCGCGAAATAGAGACGCTGGAAAACGCAAGGGACGAGGCTATCGCGCGGCTTAACGTTATGATGGCGTCGTATGACAATGTTGGCAGCGCAGGTAGCGCTGTGGGTGACGGAAGCGACGAGGGAGACGTGGAGGGCGACGAAGGCGTTGATATTACCGAGGACGCGGAGGAAGCAGAAGACGCGGAATACGTAGAAGATACCGAAAACGATATAAACGCTGAGGATGCGGAAGACGCAGATGGCACAGAAGGCGATATTGGCAACGACAGCGTTGAAGGCGTCGACAGCGCCGATGTTGAATCCCCTACACAAAACACAGCCGACAGTTGGGAACAGGACATCTCGGTGGCGCTGCTGCGCGCGGAAGCGGCGGTCATAATTGCCAACGCGAATTTGGAATTCACCATATATAACGGCGGGCGGAACCTTGACTTCATGCGCGCACGCCTGGAGGACATGAGGGAGCGGAGCGAGGATTTTACTATATATGCACCGATATCCGGCTTTGTATACGACCTAGTGTATTTTGCTGTGGGACGCAGCGTCCCCGTCGGCTCTTTGATATGCAGGATAAGCAACCCCGAGGTGTTCCAGCTCATCATCAGCGCGCCCAACCTGGCGCAGTTGAGGCTGGGCGCTCCGGTATCCATCGAGACGTCGAGGCGCGACGCGCCGTCATTTGACGGCATCGTAATAGGCAACACCACACTGTTGGGCAGGAATGAGGCCGAGAGCAAAGCTGTGATCGCATTCAAAGATCCGCAGGCGTTCCTGGATTTTGGGGATGGTTCTATATTGCGGCTTGCAGGGCTTAGATACCGCGTGCTTATCCAGCAGGCAGACATTCAAAATGTGCTGCTTGCGCCGCGCCGCGCCATCAACACCGAGTCGTCGTATCGGTATGTCAATATATTGGAAGACGGATTATCGAAAAAACGTTATGTACTGGTCGGGCTGACCAATATTGAGTACGCGCAGATACTCGACGGCCTGCAAGCGGGCGACGTTCTGATAATGAACTAAAAATATAGTGGAAATATAGGGCGGGGCGCTAAACAATGTTTTTTGTGATTTGGGGCAAAATAAGGAACAACAAGTGGCTTGTCGCCAGCTTGCTCGTTGGGAACATCATGCTTGTGGCGATCATCAGTTCGATCCCATCGTATTCGCAAGCGATATTGCAACGCATCTATGTAAAAACGCTCGAGCAGTCGCAAGTCGATTCGGGCATGTTCCCTGGCCTGGCGCAACTGCACGTACTGAGGCTCGGGATGCGAGCGGAGTCCAACAGGCAGGCGGAGATATACCGGGTGGACGAGATCGTCCGCAGGAACCTGGAACAGGATTTCGGCGTGCCTGTATTGATGCGCACTGCCCGTACGAATACTTCGTCCTGGCGGCTGACGCCGAGGATTGAGCGCGGCGACTCGAAGAACCTGTCGATGAGGCTGGAGGGCATTTCAGGGTTCAAGGACGCGATAGAGCTTGTGGGCGGGAGCATGTTCAGCAACGAGGTAATGCCTTGGGTGGAAAGCGAGGCCGATATTGCCGCCAAAGCTGCAGCCGAAGCGCTTGACGAGGACGCAAGCGCCGCGCTTGAAGGGGAAGAGGCCGCCGGCAATGCGACGACAGCCTCGCAGCCGCAGGCGGGCGGGTTGGGCTTGCGCTCGGCCGAGGAAGACGAAGCGGCGCCTGTGCGGCTGCTGGAAGTTATGGTTCACGAAGACCTGTTCATGCGCTCGGGCTTCCTGCTGGGCGAAGAGTTCATTATAAAAAGCCTGCGCGACCCGGACGACCTGCCGTACGCAATCAGGATAACGGGCGTGTTCCGGCCCGCGCCCGGCACGGAGTTATATTGGGGGCCGGCCCAGTACCCGATGCGCTCGTCGCTGTTTGTGGATTTCAACCTGTTCACCCGCTTGTTCCTGGACGAGGGCGAGGCGGACAGCATCGCCGAGTTCCATTGGGACACCACCCTCGACTACCATAGCTTCCAGGCCAGCGACGTGCTGGGGCTGATTGAGATGAGCGCCAGCTACGGCGAGATAGCGCCGTCGAGTTATTACCGGTACAACGATTATTTTACAAAAACCGCCGAATCGTACATCGACAAATCGCGGCAGTTGAACCTGACGCTGTGGGTGCTGGTCGCGCCGATACTGGTGCTGCTGGCGTTCTTTGTGTCGATGGTGTCGAGCCAGATCATCGCGCTGGATAAAAATGAGATATCCGTGCTAAAGTCGCGCGGCGCGACATCCAGGCAGGTGTTCGTGCTTTATCTGGGCATGAGCATGCTGCTCGCGAGCGTGGCCCTGCTCATCGGCATCCCCCTGGGATATGCGGCGTGCGGTATAATCGGCTCGTCGAACGGGTTTTTGGAGTTCGTCAACAGGGCCGGCTTGGCTATAATTCCCAACATGGAGTCCATATGGATAGCGTCCGCCGCTGCAGCCGGCATAATTATCGCCATGGCGATACCCGCCGTCCGCGCCTCGCGGGCGACGATAGTCGCGCAAAAGCAAAAATCCATGGTTAAAAAACGGCCGTTCTGGCGGATTGTCTATCTGGATATACTGCTGCTGGCGTTTGCCATATATGAGCTGTACATCTATTCCAACCAAAAGGAGCTGCTTGCGGAACGCGCCGCAGCCGGCGCCGCCGTCGATCCGCTTCTCTTCATATCCTCGTCGCTGTTCATGCTCGGCGCGGCGCTGCTATTTGTGCGCCTGATGTCGCATCTGGTGCGGCTCGTGTACATTTTGGGGCGCAATGTTTGGCCGCCGTCGCTGTACGCGTCGCTACTGCGGGCGATCAGGGCGTCCGGGGACGAACAGTTCATTATGGTGTTCCTTATCCTGACGCTTGCGACCGGCGTGTTCGATGCCCGCGTCGCGCGCACGGTCAATTTGAACAACGAGCATTCCATCAAGTATGAGGCGGGCGCCGATATTGTTATCAAGGAAGAGTGGCAGATCAACGCCAGGCACTCCGTGGCCGAAATCAGCGACTCCGGCAACGTCACGTACAGGGACATCGTATGGCACGAGCCGGATTTTTCGCGCTACCAGGGGCTGCCCGGCGTGGAGAGCGTCACCAAGGTCTACCAGACCAGCCAGGGCAACGTGCAGTCGGTCAGGACCCAGGGCGGCAACATGGTGATCATGGGCATCATTTCCGATGAGTTCGGGCGCACGGCGTGGATGCGCGACGGGTTGCTGCCTTCGCATATCAACAACTACTTAAACGCGCTGGCGCAGAACCCGGACGCGGTGATCGTTTCGTCGAATTTCCGGGAAAAGCATAATATGAAGCTGGGCGACCGCATCATGTTCACCGCCGAGAACAGGAGCTTTATGGGCGTGATATGCGGGTTCGTGGACTACTGGCCTGGCTATGACCCCATTTATATGAGACGGGAGTATTCCGGGGCCGTCAATGTTGACGACCGCTACCTGGTCGTCGCCAATTTGGCGAAAATGCAGCGCGCGCAGGGCGTGATGCCGTACGAGGTCTGGATCCGCGCGAACGGCGGGGACACCGGGTTCATATACAATGAGATAAGCGGCGGGTCGCTGTCCGGCGTCATCTTCACAAAGTTCGAGGACGTGCGTACCAAGCTGGTCGACGCGAAGAACGACCCTGTGTTCCAGGGGACGAACGGCATCCTCACTATCGGGTTCATTGCGATTTTGCTGGTCTGCGCCGTGGGCTTCCTCATATACTGGATATTGTCGATACGGTCGCGCGAGCTGCAGTTCGGGATATTCCGCGCGATGGGTTTGGGCATGCGCAGCGTGCTTTCGATGCTCGCGTGCGAGCAGATACTGGTGTCCGGCATGTCGATACTCGCCGGTGTGGGGGTCGGCCTGCTTGTATCAGAGCACTATGTGTCGCTCATACAGATTGGGTATTCCACCGGCTGCAGGCTGCCGCTCATAAGCGCGTCCGATTCGCTTGACACAATCCGCTTGTTTATTGTCATGAGCGCCATGCTCATATCGTGTATGGCGGTTCTCGGCGCGACGGTCAAGCGCATACGCATAGCGCAAGCGCTAAAATTAGGCGAGGAGTAATATGGATAGAGGTCAGGCTATTAGCATTACTGTTCGGGGCGTGAAGAGGGCTTACCGGTCGGGGGGGGCTGAGTTTTGGGCGCTCAACGGGGTGAGTTTGGACATTCTGCCCGGGACGCTCACTATATTGCGGGGGCGGTCGGGCTCCGGCAAGACTACGCTTATGAATATCATCGGCGCGCTGGAGGAGCCTACCGAAGGGTCGGTATTATACGGCGACCGCGATATCACGCGGCTTGGCGATGCGGAGCGGGACACGCTCCGGCGGCGGTCGGTGGGGTTCGTGTTTCAGTCCGTCGCGCTGATACCTACGATGAATGCGTATGAAAATGTGGAGTTCCCGCTGCGCGTAGCGCACGCCGCCAGAGGCGCAAGGGTGGAGGAGTGTTTGAGGCTCGTCGGGCTGTCGGCGCGGAGCCGCCATATGCCGCAAGAGCTCTCGGGCGGCGAGCAGCAGCGTGTTGCTATCGCGCGGGCGATTGCGCACAAGCCCGACATTGTGTTTGCGGACGAACCCACGGCTGAGCTGGACACGCAGACGGCGGCGCAGGTCGCCAAAATTTTTCGGGATCTGGTCGATAAGGAGCGGATGACGGTCGTAATGGCGACGCATGACATCAGCCTGCTCGACATTGCGGATCATGTTTATTTTATGGAAGATGGAAGGATAGTCGAAGGCGATGTCTGACATGGATAGACCCGAATTGGCGGAACGAGAAGAGCAGGCCGGGCGGGTGGAGCAAGCTATACAGGCCGCGCATGCCGTGCAGGCCGCGCGAGGGGCGCAGGGAGCACGCGGGGCGCAAGAGGCGCATTCGGCGACGGCATACGGCGCAAACGGCGGCGGCAGTGGCGGCGGTGGCAATGGGGGCAGCGGTGGCGGCGGTGGCAATGGCGGCGGTGGCGACGGAAGTTACGACGAGGCTGCCGACGACGCTATCATACGCGCAGAGAACCTCGTCAAGATATATAAGACTAAGGACATTGAAGTGCTGGCCCTACAGGGGCTTGACCTTGTCATAGAGCACGGCGAACTGATGGCGATTATCGGGAACTCCGGTTCCGGCAAGTCCACCCTGCTCAACATGCTGGGCGGCCTGGATCGGCCGTCTGCGGGCAGCCTGACGGTGGACGGCAAGGATCTGTTCAAGATTTCCGAAAGCGAGCTGTCGGACTACCGGCGGCTAGACGTGGGCTTCGTATGGCAGAGTAACGCGCGCAACCTTGTGCCGTACCTGTCAGCGCTGCATAATGTGATGCTGCCGATGAACATAAACAACCGCGACGAACGGCTTAAATACGAGACCCAGCGCCGCGAGTGGGCCATAGAGCTGCTCAATATGGTTGGGCTGGCGTCCAGTGCGAAAAAGCGCCTAGCCGAGCTGTCCGGCGGCGAGCAGCAGCGCGTCGCCCTGGCGATAGGGCTCTCGAACCGCCCTAAAATACTGCTTGCGGACGAGCCTACCGGTTCTGTTGATCAGGCGACGTGCCGGCAGATCATGGACATCTTCCGGCGCTTCAACCAGGTACTGGGCGTGACGATTATCATTGTCACCCACGACCGCACGTTGACTAAAATGGTCAACCGCGTGGTCGCCATCCGGGACGGGAAGACGAGCAGCGAGATACTCGTGAAGGAGAACCTGCGCGAGCGGCTCGCCAGCATCACCGACTTCGAGGGCATCGAGACGCACGAGGAGTTCGCAGTGCTGGACCGCGTGGGCCGCGTACAGATACCGGAGGACTTCTTGCACCGCCTAGACCTGTCCGGCAACACAGTAAAGCTGGAGTTCAACGACGGCCAAGTCACAATGACCAAACCCGACCGAACAAACTAACATAGCTAGCATAGCTAGCGTAATAAAACAGGGCAAACCCCGCTCTATGTGTTAATTGATGAATCTCACAGGTTCAGAAATGAGAGTACCGACGACCCCGCCGTCGACACCTCTGCCCTCGAAGCTGATATCGACCGTATGGTGTATGATCTTTACGGGCTGACCGACGAGGAGATCAATATTGTAGAGGGGGATGTAAAATAATGACGGATATAAATCAACACCTCGTGACGTACCGGGATGCCGTCCATAGAATTAAAGGCGCTATACTTCAAAGCCGATACCGAGCTGCGGCAAATGCCAATGTTGAAATGCTCAGTCTGTACTACAACGTGGGCAGATATATTTCTGCAAATTCACGTACTGGAAAATGGGGAACGGGAGCGATTGAGTCTATATCAGCACAACTACAAGGTGAGATTCCGGGATTACATGGTTTTTCTCCAACTAACATGAAGAACATGAGAGTCTTTTATGAAGAGTGGTCGCCGGTGTTTGACACAAATCGGCAGACAGTAACTGCCGATTTGCAAGATGAAGATGACTCTTTGTTAATTCGGCAGACACTGTCTGCCGAATTAGACGACTTGATATACATAGCTTTTTGCAAAGTTGGTTTTAGTCATCATAGGGAAATATTGAGGAAGTGCAAAACGTATGATGAACGTTGGTACTACATAGTACGTTGCGCTGACGAATTCTGGAGTTACCGAACATTGAAACATCACTTGGGAGCTGATGATTATAACGCTTATGGCAGATTACCAAACAATTTTATTTTGACGATGCCTGATGAAAAGACCGCCAAAAAAGCGGTTCTGTCTTTTAGGGACGACTATCTGCTTGACTTCATTGAGATTAAAGATCCGGATGACTACGATGAGCGGGATGTGGTAAACGCTATCGCTGCCGACGTGAAAAAGTTCATTATGACTATGGGAGAAGGTTTTTCCTTTATCGGCCATCAATACCGGTTGCTTGTAGACGACGAGGAGTTTTTTGTTGATATGCTCTTTTTCGAGAGAAATTTACAAAGCCTTGTCGCTTTCGAGTTAAAACGAGACAAGTTCCGCCCGGCTGACCTCGGGCAGTTATCGTTCTATTTGTCAGCTTTAGACAAGTATGTAAAGAAACCGAATGAAAACAAGTCTATAGGAATACTTCTTTGCCAGGAAATGAACCGTACTGTAGTTGAATTAGCTGTACAGGATTACGATAAACCTCTAGGGGTTGCAACATATCGACTAGGCACAGGAATACCTGAGCAGTATTCGTCCTTGATTCCTGTTATTAATGGCGTGGAACAAATAATCACAGCAAATAGTAAAAATGATTCAAAAGATGGGGAAGACGATTAAATAGCTGAAATTTTATGCGAATAGGCAAAACATATTGGCGTACTGTCCGATAGCGCCAGTCGAAATGCTAATATGTGAGTGCGCAGAATCAATGTTGGGTATTGTTCAAGATGAGGGCGATGAACATAAGGAGCTGGAATAATGGGCGCCTTGATCCATCGCTTGACATTGTAAAATGCCGCTATAATTCCCAATATCGGGCGCGCTCGTACTGCGCTGTCAGGCTGTCTATGTTTTCTATCGGGCGCAAAGTCGCCGCAATCTCTCCGGTTGTGTCAGTCTGGCGGACGGCGGCGCCTTTTTTTATGTGCCGCCGCACCTTTTTATAATACAGGCGGCGCACACGTTCCGCCTCCGACTTGGGCGACAGCCTGCGCAGCAGGTTGCCCAGCGCCTCGGCTATCGGCTTGGCCGCGAGCTTCGGCCCTATGTATTCGCTCGTGTCGCCGCCCAGCGCATCCTCGCCGCCACTGCTTCGCGTCGCCAGAAACCGCTTGTAGAGCTTGTACGCCGCATACGCTATCAAAGCGGCAATAAACGCGACCAGCGCCAGTTGCAGCAGCACGTTTATAATCATCTCTATCAGCGCCAGCCAGGCAGGCTGCTCGTTTGCATCCCCCATGAACCCGCCGAGGTCCTGCTCCTGCGGCGGGGGGTCCTCCGGGATTTCCTCCGGCTCGCCAGAGTCGAACATGGCCATAATCCAACTGATAAATCGGAACAGAGCCCGCAGCCCAGCCAGGAGCATCACGCCGAGCAGGCCTGTGGCGCGGTCCAGCGGCAGCCATGGGGAGATTATCGCGAACATGATGACCGGTATGAGGAAAATGGCCAAAATGGAGTTGTTGAACCTCAATATGGCCATCACAGGCTTCCTCCCCGAAGCGGACAGTATCGCCAGCGACTCGTCGATGCGGACCGTCTGGTTGTACACAAGGTAGCCCGTTATAATCGTAAACGCCCAGACGGCGTTCAGCGCCGTCACCCCGCGCATGCCGAACGAGCCCGAAATGAGGGTGAGCGCCGTTAGCAGCGCGATGCAGAAGACGAGGTAACCGACGTCGTAGCCGTGCCGTCCTTTCAGCCGCACGGTGATGGAGCGGAGGGCCGCGAACACTAAAAATATGAACCAGCATATGCGGAGCGGGGCGATTTGTTGATGCGAGATGCCAATCAACATCGCGGACAGCGGCGCCCCGGGCAGTTCCTCCAAAATCGTCGCGGCCGGCGTCCAGATCACGGGCAGGAACAGCGGCCAGGCGCAGAGCCCGATATGCGCGCCCGCGAATATCCAGAAATTGTGCGTGGGACGGATCGCATACATGCAAAAATACGGAACCAACAGCACAAACAGGAGCAGCACCGGCAGCATGCTCCCGAAAAACGCGTAGATCAGCGTCGCGCACACCGAGTTCAGGATGGCAAAAAAGACGATTTCAGCGATTATCGCCCGGATAAAAGTACGTCGATTTATCAATAGTCCTCACATCCCATCGCGTAATATGTTCGTCTTCCTTTATGCGTATCTGCGCCGTCAGCGGCGCCGGCACGACCCACTTGACGCGGAGGCCCCGATCGAGCATCCTGCTGAACGCGCCGAGCATCTGCTGGTCGTCGTTGCTCGAAATGAGGAAGTAGGTGGGCTCCTCGTCGCGCACAGCGTCCAGCGACTGCCACATCGCGTCCTGCCCGGACGGCAGATCGATGCGCGCCAGATTTTCCAAAATTTTATGTACGTGCATCGCGCCGCTCCCCGGCGGGATGCGCTGCTCCGCCCCGGTCGAGATGTCCCGACCGTTCGTGATCATGCTGACGGAGAGGCCCTGCCCGCCGAAATACTCCGCTGCGGACGCGGCGATGCGTATCCCCTCCTCGATGACGTGCTCGCTCTGGTACTCGCTGAACTGCTCCACGTTGAGCAGTATCACCAGCTCCTGCGCGGACGTGGCGCTGTGCACGTTTACAATCAGGTCACCGGTCTTCGCCGTCGCGGTGAAGTTGATCAGGCGAAAGTCGTCGCCGGGGTCGTATTCGCGCAGCCCGCGAAAGGAGAACGGGTCGAGGTTGATGAACCGGCGAATCTCTATGTCGCCCTGCAGTTGGCGGAAAATCGGCGCCAGGGCGGGGAAGGGCACCGGCCGCGGAAGTACGGTGAGATCGGCACTGCATTCAATGTGCTTGATCAGCTTGTCCGATATTAATATGCTGCTGCTGCCAAGGTCCATGCTCCTGATGCTGTAGTAGCCCCGGCGGCCGCACATGAAGCGTTGCCTGCGCGTGACCTTCTGGTACATGCCCACGCTGAACAGATCGTTCTGGTAGTAGTAGTCCGACACCTTGTAATTATCGCCGCCGGAAAAAATGAGGTTGCGCGAGAGCTGGAACTTGGCGTTGACCCATGGCAGCGGCAGCGGCTTGGCGTTCGTCAGCTCCTCCAGGAGCTCCAGCTCCTCGCCCTCATACGCCTCGCGCGCGGTGAATGAGAGGCGCATACCAAGGCCAGCGTCCCAAAATTTCCTGTATATCTGGCGCTGAAGCAACAGCAAAAGTCCGATCAACAGCGCCATGCTCAGAATTACCATATAATTAGCTTTTCCCCGTTTCCAGCCATTGCAACTCCTGCGCCGTCAAGGCAATGTCCACGGAAGCGGCGGCTTCCTCCAGCTCCTTGCGCGACGCGGCGCCGACGATCGGGAACACATTTAGCGGTTGGTTCAAAATATAAGCAAGCGATATCTGCGGGACGCTGACGCCCTTCTGGGCGGCCAGCTCGCGCGCGCGGTCGAGCCGCTCAAAATTGATTTCGTGGGCATATGCCTTGAGCGCCGCGCCGTCCAGCAGCTCCTTGTAGTTTTCGCGCATCACCCTGCCGGAGAGCATGCCGCGCCCCAAGCTGGAGTACGCGAAAACCGGCATGCCGCCTTTTTGGTAAAACTCCCGCCCCTCGGCGCCGATCTGGCCGCTGATGGTCACGCAGCCCGGCCCCCAGGGGTCGTCGACCTGCTCGCACAGGCCGTAGTTGGGGCTGCTCACGGTCATCTGCGCCTGCCCGCGCCCGGCGGCATAGGCGTTCGCCTCCATGATGCGCTCGTGCGTCCAGTTGGAGCCGCCGAACGCCCGGATGCGCCCGGCTTCGCGGTGCTCGTGCAGGCAGTCCATAATCGGCCCAACCGGCACGTCCAAGTCGTCGCGGTGCAGCAGGTACGCATCGACATAGCTTGTCCGCAGGCGCGCCAGCGAGTCCATCAAATCAGCCGTGATGTCATACGGCGTGACCCTTTTCCTGTCCCTGTTGTGGTGCGCGCCCTTGGTAAGTACAAAAACACTTTCGCGGTTGCCGCGCTCCTCCATCCATTTGCCGACCCCGCGCTCGCTGTCCCCGCCCCCATAAACATATGCGATGTCGAACGTGTTGATGCCCAGTTCCATCGCGTCGTCCAGCAGTGCGGCGGACGCGTCGTAGTTCTGCAGCCCGATGATCATCGTGCCCATGACGATCCGGGACGCAGCCTTGTCGCCGGCGCCCGCTATTTTACAAGTTTTCATCATATATATTTGCCCCTCATGTTGTTATCGTCTTCTTATATGAGCTCCTCTTGTTATCGCTTTCTTATATGAGCTCCTCTTTCAATCGCCCCTCTAATAATCGCCCCATTGATAATCGCCCCATTGATAATCGCCCCTCTACTGTCCGCGCTCAAACGGATAACGCAGATTGTTGTCGAAGCGTATTTTATCAAGCAGCCCCATGATGGTCAGCGTCTCGTCCAACGGGATGGTCGGCGACTCCAGCAGGCCTTTGTCGAGGCACGACATCACCTCCGTCGCTTCATACTGGAAACCGGTGGGCACGAACGGCGCCTTTATCTCCTGCGCCCCGTCCTTGTTGTTCAGCAAAATGGTGTCGCCGTGCCAGTATGCGGGCAGCTTGATATAGCCGTCCTCGCCGTATATGGCGGCGTCGTGTGCGGTCGAGACGCGCACTGCGGAGAACAGCGTCGCGCTCTCGCCGCCGCTGTAGTTGAAGATGACCGACGCGGACTCGTCCACGCCCGTCTCGCCGATGGCTAGGTGCGACAGCACTCGATCGGGCTGTTTGCCAAAAATCATGTTGCAAAACGAGATATTGTACACGCCCACGTCGAGGAGCGACCCGCCCGCCGCGTCCGGGTTGAACAGACGGCCTTTGGGGTTGACAGCCGAGCGGAAGGCGAAGTCCGCATACACATGGAGGGGCCTGCCGATGGCGCCGTCCGCGATGAGCTCGCGCACCTTCACGATGGTCGGCAAAAAGCGCGTCCACATCGCTTCCATTAAGAAGACGCCGTTTTCGCGTGCGCTCGCGACCATCCGCGCCGCTTGGGGCGCCGTCGCCGCGAAGGGCTTCTCGCATAAGACGGCCTTCTTTGCCTCCAGGCAGAGGATGGCCGCCTCCGCGTGCTGTGGGTGCGGCGTCGCGACATATATGATGTCCACGTCCGGGTCCGCCACCAGCTCCGCGTAGCTGCCGTACGCCTTTTCATATCCATGCTCGTCCGCGAACGCGCGCGCCCTGCCGATGTCGCGCGACCCAACGGCGTATTTCACCGCCGTGTCGGGTAGGAGCGAAAGCCCGCCAGTGAACCTTCGTGCGATGTTCCCGGGCCCTAAAATCCCCCATTTGTACTTTTTCATGTAGCACCTTAAACCTTTCATAAAATCATACGTAATCATACGAGCGAGTAAAATATTTAAAATATAAAGTACATTAATTATGTATAGACAGTGGTTGATTGTCAATCATTCATTTGATATGGCGGTGAATCGTCAATCATCGTCAATCATTCATTTGATATAGTGGTTGATGGTGGTTGATTATTAATCATTCACTCACTTAATATAGTGGTTGATTGTCAATCGTTCATTTGATATGGTTTAGGAAGCCGGTAGCATTCATTTGATATGGTTTAGGGAATCGATAAAAATTTTTTATATGTTTTATGGAGCCGGCATCAGATGCATCGTATGCATCAGATGCATCTGATGCATCAGATACATAAGATGCATCATTATATGGAGGATTCAAATGCACATGCGCAAACCTAATATAATTCTCATCAACTGCGACGACCTCGGTTACGGCGATCTGGGCTGCTACGGCTCGACCGCGAACAAGACGCCTGCGTTGGACCGCATGGCCGCCGGGGGCGTGCGTTTCACGGACTTTTACATGGCGTCGCCCGTGTGCTCCCCGTCGCGCGGCGCCATGATGACGGGCTGCTACCCGCCGCGCATTGGTTTCGGGCTGTTCGACGGGCTGGTCGTGCTGTTCCCGGGGCAGGGGATCGGCCTCAACCCTTCGGAGATAACGATTGCCAGCCTGCTAAAAGGCGCCGGCTACGCGACGATGCACATCGGCAAGTGGCACTGCGGCGACCAGGCGCCGTTTATGCCGACGGCGCACGGGTTCGACCACTATTACGGCCTACCGTACTCCAACGACATGGGGCGCCAGAGCAACGCGAACAACTTCCCGCCGTTGCCGCTGCTGCGCGATGGCGAGGTCGCCGAGCAGCAGCCCGACCAGGCGTCGCTGACCGAGCGCTATCTGGAGCACAGCGTCCGCTTCATCCGCGAGCACCGCGACGACCCGTTCTTTTTATACCTTGCGCATATGTACGTGCATGTGCCGCACTACGCGCCCGAGCGTTTCCGCAAGCAGAGCTACAACGGGGAGTACGGCGCGTGCGTCGAATGCGTGGACTGGTGTACGGACGTCATACTGCATGAGCTGGAGGTGCTCGGCATCGATAACGACACGCTGGTCATATTCACGTCGGACAACGGCTCTCGGGGCGATCGGGGCGGCAGCAACAGGCCGCTGCGCGGCGCGAAGGGATCAACATTCGAGGGCGGCATGCGAGTCCCGTGCATCATGTACTGGCCGGGGCGCATACCCGCAGGCTCGGTGGTCACTGACATGGCGTGGTCGATGGATTTCTATAAGACATTGGCGGCGCTCGGCGGCGCAGAAGTCCCCGGCGACCGGATCATCGACGGCGCGAATATCCTTGACACCATGCTCGACCCGTCCGTCCGCATTGCGGACAGGCCTTTCTTCTACTACAAGGGCGACGCCCTGCAGGCGGTGCGCTATGGCGACTATAAATACGACTGCGTGGGAGGTGCGCTGTACAACCTCCGCGAAGACATCGGCGAGGCGCACGACATCGCGGGCAGCCACCCCGACACGGTGGCGCGTATGGAGGCGATGCTCGCGCAGTGCCGCGAGGACATGGGCGACACGCTGACAGGCGCGGTGGGCGCCAACATACGCCCCGCCGGACGCGTGGACGACCCCAAGCCGCTGACCGTATACAAAGAAGACTACCCCTACTACATGGCCATATACGACAAACCCGACGCCGGCTGACAAAAGGACGTGAACAGGGGGACGGTTCTTATGTTCAGAAATGAACATAAGAACCGTCCCCTTGTTCACTACGAGCAAGACGTGACACAACCCCCGGCGCTGGCGCGCCACCCCCTTCGTGAACGAAGGGGGCCTTGTTCAACCCCTACTGATCATCGTCGGGTTAAAACTTTCCGCGCCGACGCACTTCTTCGC
>WRLR01000060.1 GCA_009777515.1 Oscillospiraceae bacterium
TGCGACTGGTGGATGAGCGAAGACTACTGGCGCTACCGCCTGGAGGGCATGCTCCGCGCGCGGTTCAACCGGTTGACATTCCTTGTGGGCTTCGACACATCGTACCTGTCGCCGCCGTACCCGTACTTTGTGGACGTGCCGGAGTTCCCTGGCGTGCGCGTCGAGGACCCCGGCGTGGACAGGGCCCAATACCGCGCGGCCCTGCGGCGCCTCGGCAGCCTCGCGCACGAATATGGGATGGACTTCACGTTTGCCACATGGCAGCAAACGAACTGGCTGTCGTCGCAGAAGTCCAAGGTCGTCGGCATCGAGGACCTCATGCTCTATTGCTCGGCGGGCATCCGCGAACTGGCCGTGCAATGCCCGGAGATTGACACCATACAATTGCGCGTCAACCATGAAGCGGGCGTCGGCACACAGGTCACGGCGGAGGAATATTGGTTCAAACAGCTCGACGGGCTCGCCGAAGCCGTCGCGCGGGGCAGCACAGTTAAGCTCGAAATGCGCGCGAAGGGCCTGACGGACCCGATGATCCGCTATGCAAAGGAGCTGGGGCTGGATTTGACGGTTTCCACTAAATATTGGTGCGAGCAAGCCGGGCTCCCGCACCACCTCACGCGGATGCGCACGGAGGAGTTGACGCGGCTCGACAACTTAAACCACAGTCGCCGATACAGCTACTCGGACATGCTAAAAAAGCCGAGGCTGCACAGGTTCATGTACAGGCTCTGGAGCAACGGCTCCAACGACCTCTTCACTTGGGGCGACCCCGACTATGTGCGGCGCTTTGTCGCGAGCATGGCTCTTGGCCACGCCGATGGGTTCGAGATCATCCCCATGCTAGCCCTAAAGGGTGGCCCGGAGGACGGGAAGGACGCCGGATGGAACATTTTCGACGATCCCGCGTACCAGCCGGAGGGCTACGAGGATTCGCGCTACTGGCTGAACGACCGGCTCTTCGGGCGCATTGGCTATGACGCGGGTGAGCGTGACGAGGCGTGGATGCGCCCTATGCGGCAAATCTATGGTGGCGCGGCGGAACCCATGATGGCCGCAATCGCCTCGGCAAGCCGCGTCCTCCCGTTCATCGTGGGGTACCATATGCCAGTGCACCCGCAACTTGCCTACTGGGCGGAGTTCAGCACTGGGGGCGCACTGTTTGCGGAGCATAACTACAACCCGTCGATTAAGCGCGCGGGCGTCACGTACCAAAGCACGGAGCCGGGGGACGCAGGACTCTTTTACCCCATCGACGAGTACGCGAGGGACTGCGCCGCCGGCAAAGAAGATGGCCGCTACACGCCGTGGCAAGTCGCCGGGGCGCTGCGCGACATGTCGGCCAACGCGCTAAAATACCTCGCCGAGGCGGAGGGGGCGGGCTTGCCGGCGTCCAGCGAGGCGCGGGGGGCTGCGCTCGACGTCAGGATGCTCAGCGAGCTCGCGCTGTACCACTTCTACAAAATCACCGCTGCCACATATTTGTGCCTGTATATGGAGTCGGGCGGCGAGCGGCGCCTCGGGCTTAGCCTCGAAATGATGCAGCTCGCGAGGGACAAATGGGCATCATTTGCGGAGCTTGGGCAAAAGTACCACCACCGCCTCGTGTTTTATGTGGGCAACTACAGCGTGTGCCGCGTCGGCAATTGGAAGGACTTCGCCCCGGAACATGACGCGGATGTCGCAAGGCTCGCAAAGATGCTGAGCGAAGCGGGAGCGGCGCATGTGGATAATAACAAGAGCGCGGCGCCTACAGGCGAAAACACGGGAGCGGCGCCTACAGACGAAAACACAGACACGAGCGCGCGAGCGGCAGATGAATGCGGAACCATCCCGGCGGCGAACATATGCCAGCCCACCTGGCATGACGATGTGCCAAAATCCTGCGCGGCGGGCGAGCCGCTGCGCGTCACGCTCAAGACCGCCGGCAAGGACGCGTTCCGGGGCGGCGTTAACATCAGGTACCGGCACACGAACCAGCTCGAGGGCGCGTTCGTCCGCCGTCCTATGAAGCTGTCAGGAGGCGCGTGGCGCGCCGAGATACCGGCGGATTACATCGCGCCCGAATGGGACTTGATGGTCTATTTTGAGGCAGTCGGCGCCGACGGTGCGGGCATGATATACCCGGGCATCTGGAACAGCGAACATATGCTGCCGTACCATTTGGTAACTATTAAATAAATATCCAATGAACCGCTCATGTAGGGGCGAACAGTGTTCGCCCGCGAATTTTACGGTATGTAAGGGCGAAAAGTGTTCGCCCGTGATTTAACATTTGCAAATAATCTGGCAAGAGATAGGAGGCTACTAAATCTATGCGCATCACAAATATAAAGACATGGCTCGTGAGTAACGGCGTTTACCTGAAAATCGAAACCGACGAGGGCGCCTCCGGCTATGGCGAGGCGACAGTCCCGTTCACGCCCCAATCCGCATACGGGATGCTCCAGGACATGAAGCGCTACCTCATCGGCGAAAATCCGCTGCGCATCGAATATATATGGCAGTCGCTGTTCCGCGACATGTTCATGCGCGGCGGCCCGTCGCATATGGCGGCTGTCGCGGGCGTCGATATGGCGCTGTACGACTTAAAGGGCAAATATTACAACGTCCCGGCGTACGAACTGCTGGGCGGCTTGGTGAGGGACAAAGTGCGACTGTACGGCCATGTGTCCGGGAACACGGCGGGGGAGCTGTCTGATAATGCCAAAGAGCTAGCGGAAAGCGGCTGTACGATGATCCGCTTCCGCGCCTTCCACGACTCCGACGAACGCAGGGAATTCGATTTCGCGACGGGCGTGGCCCAGCAGGTGGAATATCTTGCGGCGATAAGAGAAAAGATCGGCTACAAGACCGATCTGATCGTAGAGTGCCATGGCCGCTACGATCTGCCGTGGGCCGTAAAGCTTGCCAAGGAGCTTGAGAAGTATTCCATATTCTTCATGGAGGACCCCTTGCGGCAGGAAAACCCCGCGATGATGTCGGCGCTCCGCCAGCAGACCTGCGTGCCCATCGCCACAGGGGAGCGCTGCCACAGCCAGTGGGATTTCCGGGAGTTGTTCACGTCAAATGCGATTGACTACGCAAGGCCCGACGTGTGCCACAGCGGCGGCATGACTGAAATGAAGAAGATAGCGTCGTTCGCGCAAGTCCACGGCGTCGCCGTCGTCCCGCATAACACGCAGGGTCCCCTGGGCATGGCCGCATGTATGCACGCGGCGTTTACTATCGACAACATCGCCGTCGTGGAGGCCATATTCGCCAACCCAAGAAGCAGGGGGCCGGGCGGGCTGCGTTTCGCGCGCCCGTGGCCGGACTGCGTGGACGGCTACGCGCCGCCGCCGGCCGGGCCGGGCCTCGGCGTCGAAGTGGACGAGGCCGCGCTCGACGAAGCGGTATCGCAATTCACAGCACCGTGCCAACCCAAGTTGCGAGCCTACGACGGCTCCGTCCGCGACTGGTAGCAGGGCGCGGCGGGGGCTTGCCCCCGCCGTTGGTATACATTTTAACGCTGCACAAAACTTAATGCCGCATTGGAGCTAAAATGGCATTAACGCTCCGTAGCCCCTCGTATGCCGCCTCGAACGCGGGCATCAACCGGTCGTACAGTTCCGACCTCTCCATGTGCGGGAACAGCAACCGGCGCGGCGGGTTCATCTTCGTTATCTCATTGAACCCGCTGTATATGCCAACCGCTATCCCGCCGGCCAGGGCCGCGCCCAGCGATGTCGCCTCCGATAGATGCTCTGGGAGCATGACCCCGCGCCTCCATATGTCGGAGAACACGCCCATCCACAGATCGCTTTCAGCGCCACCGCCAATCATCGTGATCATGGAATCCGGTGCGATGCCCAGGCATTCGATAATAAGCCGCAGGTTCATGCCGACGCCCTCGATCAGCGCGCGCGCCATGTCCTCCCGGTTTGACGTGGCGGACAGCCCGATAAAGGCGCCGCGCGCGTCTATGTCCCATCGGGGCGAACGCTCGCCCAATAGATAAGGCAGATATAGCAGTCCGTTCGCGCCGGGCGGCGAACCGGCCGCCAGCTCGTTGACCCGGCTGACGGAGGCGCCGTCGGTCAAATTGTCGGCAAACCATTGCGCGGACACGCCCGCTGCCTGCATCGTACCGCATGGGCTGTAGAGCCTCGAATCCAAATGCGACCAGTTGAAAACGCGAAATTTCGGATCGTATAGCGGCGCCGTCGCAACCGATGATATCCATGACGATGAGCCCAAAATTCCATACACGTCGCCGGCCTTTACCGCGCCCGCGCCGACGCTGGCGCACGAGCCGTCACCACCGCCCGCCACCACCGGCGTGCCGGGCAGCAGCCCGCATGCCTTGGCCGCCTCGCGGGACAGTATGCCGACTATGTCGGTCGACGCATGCAGCTCCGGCAGCAGCGACGGTTTAATCCCGACGGCGTTTACGATGGCGTCGGACCACCGCATGGCGCCGAGGTCAAAAAGGTTCGTGCCGGACGCGTCGCTGTAGTCGGTCACATAATTGCCCGTCAGCCGGTGGATGATGTAGTCCTTCGCGTTCAGTACACGCTCCGCCGCGTTGTATACGGAGGGTTCGTTATGCTTGACCCACAGCAGCTTGGCGGCAGTGTATGAGGCGCTCATGCGGTGGCCGGTTATTTTATAACCGTCCTCCATGCCGACGGACGCAACTAGCTCCTGCTCCTGCTTCCCGGCGCGGGTGTCCGCCCAGATGATCGCGGGGCGCAGCGCCTCGCCGTCCTTGCCGGTCAATACGCACCCCATCATATGGCCGCACGGCACGACGCAGGAGATCTGCCCGGGCTTTACGACCCCCGTTTCGAGCAGGCCCAAAGTCGTCTCGCAAATGGCGTTCCACCAATCCGATGGATCCTGCTCCACCCATCCTGGTTTTGAGTAGTCGGTATTATAGGAGCGGCGGACAGAGGCGACCATTTTGCCGTCGCTGTCAAACAAGGCGGCTTTGTTGCCGCTGGTACCCAAATCGTGCGCGAGTATATACTGCGTCCGTTCCAATTCCATAACCACACCACGCCCTTTAATTATCTATTTGCCGACTTTTAGTTTTGTTTCAGCGCCGTTGATCAGCCTACCGATATTTTTTCTGTGCATCACTATGATCAACAGCGCTATCGCTATGGAGTATACCATGCTGTAGCTGGGTTTTTCCAGTATCAGGCTTATTATTGGCAGCCCGGCAGCCGACACCATGGAGCCAACGGATATATACTTTGTGATTAACACCACAATGATGAACAGACATATGGATATCGCGCCCAGGCGCCAGTCCATCATAAAAATGACGGTCGCCGCAGTCAGGACGCCCTTGCCGCCTTTGAATTGGAAGAACACTGGAAATATATGGCCAAATATGCAACTGGTCCCCGCAAGCATCAGCCCCAGGTTGGGGTTAGCATAGTCCATCAAGCCTTCCGAGCCGAATTCGCTGGCGGTCAGCACATAGCCGAGCAGGCATGCCAGCACCCCTTTTAGCACATCGCCAAACAGCACGATCAGCGCAGCCTTTAGGCCCAGAAGCCGCAACGTGTTGTTCAGACCGGCGTTGCCGCTCCCCTTGCCGCGAACGTCTTCCCCGAACATTTTGCCCACGATGATGGATGTGTTGACGCTGCCGAGCACATATCCGGATACCAACGCAAGCAAAAGCTTAAATATCACCATATGTTAGACACCAAGCGCGAACCGCGCGCAAACGGCGCTATGGGAAACGCGACATTCTTGGCGCGGCGCCCGCCCTTTCCACATTTTGATCGCCGCCCTCCTTGTTTGACGCCCCGGGCGGCTTTGCAATTTATATGACATACGTCATTATATGATGTTTGTCATTATTATGATGTTTGTCATTATATAACGTTCTTCATTATATGATGTTCGTTATTATATAACGTTCGTCACTATAAGTCTTTTTCGCTTCTTTGCCTGTTGAACAGGCGTATCGGGACCCCCTCGAAGTCGAATGCGCGCCTCAGCGTGTTCTCGATATACCGCGAATACGAATAATGCACCAGCTCCACGTCGTTGACAAAGAGCGTGAACGAGGGCGGGCGGACGCCCACCTGCGTCATATAATACAACCGGAGCCGCCTGCCCTTGTCGGACGGGGGCTGCGCCGTCGCTATCGCCTCGTTGAGGACGTCGTTCAAAAGGCCTGTCGGCACCCGAAACGAGGCGTTCGCGAACACCTTGTCTATTGTCCGGAAGATGTTCCGGACGCGCTGCCCGGTCAGCGCTGAAACAAATATAACCGGGGCGTAGCGCATGAACGCAAGCCGCTCAAGCACGGTTTCGCGGTACTCCTCCAGCGTCCCGGTTTCTTTGTCTATCAAATCCCATTTATTAATCAATATGATTGAACTTTTGCCGGCTTCGTGCGCGTAGCCCGCGATCCTGGCGTCCTGCTCCGTGACGCCGTCGCAGGCATCAATCATTATCAAGCACAGATCGGAGCGCTCTATGGCCGTCAGCGCCCGCATCACGCTGTACCGCTCGATCGCTTCGTTAATCTTGCTTTTTCTACGGATACCTGCCGTATCGATCAATATATAGTCGCTGCCGCCCTCGCTGTACAGCGCGTCGACGGCATCCCGCGTCGTGCCGGGCTTGTCGCTGGTTATGACGCGCTCCTCGCCCAGGATTTTGTTGAGCAGCGAGGACTTGCCGACATTCGGCTTGCCTATTATTGCCACCTTGACAGCCTCGGGGCCCTCTTCGCCGGTCGGCTCCGGCGGCAGCAATTCGTGCACGGCGTCGAGTAGGTCGCCGATGCCAAGCCCCTGTGCGGACGAGATCGACAGTACTTCGCCCAGCGCCATGTCGTAAAACTCGTACGCCTCCGGCGGCATCGGCCCTGGGCGGTCGGCCTTGTTGGCGGCGACGACGACGGGCTTTTGCGATTTACGCAGCAGTTCCGCGACATCCTCGTCCGCAGGCGTCAGCCCGTCCCGCGCGTCGACGATGAAGACGATGAGATCGGCCGTCTCGACGGCAATTTGCGCCTGGTACATCATTTGCTGCATTATAGGGTCTTCCGTGAAAGGCTCGATGCCCCCCGTATCGACCATCGTAAAAAACCTTCCGCGCCACTCGACGTCCGCGTAAATGCGGTCGCGCGTGACGCCCGGCGTATCGTCTATGATGGATATGCGCCTACCGGACAGATAGTTGAATAAAGTCGACTTGCCTACATTGGGGCGGCCGACCACCGCCACGATTGGTTTAGCCAAAACAGTAGCCCCATGCAACGTTCTTTAGTCTTTATAAGCCAACGGCAGGCAGAAGAGCCCTGATAAAAGCAAAGCCGTCGCTATCAACAGCAATTATATCCATTTTGAGCGCGCTCCGCAACATATCGAGCGGATAATCGTCCAAAAACACCTCTTCGCCGTGTTTTAGCATTGATTTTGATATAAAAATGCGCGCATTTGGAAGAAAATCGATAGTTTTCGCTTGATTTAATAAATCACCGCCCGTCAGGAGGCCGGACACGGTCACGGTACTGCCAAAAAAAGCGTTTTCTACGGCAACGACCTCGACCACCAGCCCCGGCAGGGCGCCGCGCAGCCGCTCGGCACACTGCCTGATCAACGGCGCCGCCGCTCGGCCCGTGAAAATATAGGCGGGCGGCGCCGCCGGCGCGTGAGCGCGCATCGCGCCATAGCCTTTGCTGTGCATCAACTGCCGCAGGCCGTCGCCAAACTGCTTTTTAAACAGCGCCATCATGCCGACGCCGTTTTCCAGTTGCGGATAGCCCTCGTACGCAGCATTGCCAGGCAAACGCCCCGCGCACAGCGTATAAAATTCGTCGGATGCGTGTACTGTACGGCGCCCGTGCGCCCGCATGAATATTTTTTGCCACTTCGTCACCTGGCGTATGACTTCGGCAGCCCCGTCGCTGTCGTACGCCTCAAGGCGGGCCAGCCCCTCGCGGTGCCGCGTGAGCCCGGAAGGGACCACCGCGACGCTTTCCAGTCGATCGCTCAGCCCGCACAGGTCGCCTAACGTCCTGTCCAGTTCCGCGCCGTCGTTGTAATGCCTGCAGAGCACTATCTGCGCGTTGACCGAAATGCCCGATTCTGTCAAATAGCGGATTTTGGGCAATATATCGCATGTGTCGAGATTATCGGGGCTATAGGGCTTGTTGGGCTGGCAATTTTGGTTAGGCTGGTCGTGTTGGGCGGACTGGCTGTTTTGGTAAGGCTGGTCGTGTTGGTTGGGCTGGCTGTTCTGGTAGGGTTGGCTGTGTTGGTTGGGCTGGCTGTTCTGGTAGGGTTGGCTGTGTTGGTCGGGTTGGTTGTGTTGGTCGGACTGGCTGTGTCGGTTATGCGACGGCCCGCAGTATTCGCTTCGCCCGAGCATGCGGGCGCGGAGAGCTGCGTCGGTCGTGTGGACGGAAATGTTGACGGGCGACAGCCTATATCTGACAATGCGTTCCAAATCGCTGCGTGCGGCATTGGTCAAAGTAACATAGTTGCCGTTGGTAAATGTCAGCCTAATGTCGTCGTCTTTAAAATAAAGGGACTCGCGCATACCTCCCGGCAGTTGGTCCACGAAACAGAATATGCAATGGTTGCCGCACGCGCGCGGCCCGCCCGGTAGGTCGCTTTCAAAGACCAGGCCGATGTCCTCGTCCGAATCTTCCGGTTTCTCCACTTCCAATATCCATTCGTCGCCGTCCGATCCCCGGAACGTCAATTCCAGTTTGCACGCGCTTGTGTGGAACATATAGTCAAATATGTCGTATATCGGCGCCCCGTTGACGGCGAGGAGCTCCTCCCCTGGCGAAACCATGCCTTCCTCCGCGATGCTTCCGGCGGCGACGCACTTAACGCGTAACAATGTATTACCGCCCCCTCCCACTGCCTTTCTCAATATAAATAAACGCATAAAAAAGCAGCAATATCGGCATGAGCGAATTACTGCGTCTTTATCCATATGGCTTTTGGATCGCTGCTAGTTCCGGTTGTCCTTGATGGCGATGACGGGCCTGCCGTTGTAGTAGCCGCATTCGGCGCAGACCCTGTGCGGCGATTTTAGCACATGGCACTGCGGGCATGCCGATAGGTTCAGCGGTTTTAGCTTCCACTGGGATCTCCTGTGACCGGTCCTCGCTTTTGATACCTTGCTTTTTGGTGAAATCATATTGCCACCTCCTTTATAGACGAATATGGCCGAAGAAAATCGATTAAATCGCTAGTCGGCGTCGCTGTCTTCAAAAAAACCCTTCAGGGCCGCGAACCTGTCGTCGCCTTCGGGTTCCTCGCAGCCGCATTCCCCCTCGTTCAAGTCCCTGCCGCATATGGGGCAGAGCGACAGGCAGCCGTCGCTGCACAGGCTCCGTATGGGTAAATCCAGCAAAACGGCGTCCCTTACGGAACGGCCGATGTCTATCTCCTTGTCGGAATACACATAGACCTCCGCGTCGTCCGCCGAAACGGGGCCCAAAGCGTCAAACTGCACGAACCCATCGTCAAATTCTTTTTCGAGGCCCATATGCACCGGTTTCAAGCAGCGCGCACAGTATGTCACATAACCGGTGCGCACGGCGCCCTTCGCGCGGATCATGCCCTTTATATTGGACAGCTCCGCCTTGACGTATAAAGCCTCGGGGAACTCGACCCCAGCCTCCGCATCACCGATGCCGCAGTCGCCCGCCGTGAGCTCCAGCTCAACCGTCTTGCTTAAGCCGCTCAATCTCAATATGTCGCGGACGTCAATGAGCATTCTATACCTTCAATGCTGCGTTGTGCCAATGCTGCGTTGTGCTAAAAAGCCGACAAAAGATATTTAAACATATAATCGCATTTATGTCAAATCGCCTGCACCGCTGCACCGCCGTACCAACGCACCGCTGCACTGACGAACCGACGCACCGACGCATCGCCTTATGTAGCATGCGGTATCGTATTAATACTTCTGCATTAGATCATACATACGTTTATCGAGCTGATGCCCTTTATAATCGACATACTGTCCGCCAGGCCTATCGGAATTCAACAGCCCAAATCGCCCGCGAAGGTTCCATAAAGCGTAGCCGATATTATATGTTTTAAGCTGATCCAATACAAACTCAAACCAACCCATTAACGGTTCTTGGGGCGTCACATTATAGGCGCCGCCTTCGCCGCAGTGCACACCCATGTTATAGACTGAAGCCAGGGCTGCCCAGGACTTATATAAATTACCCAAGCGTTCCTCATCTCACCATCCTTCAAATGGATACCTATCATGATATGCGTTTGGCCATGCCGGTTCGGGAAGTTTAAACCTGTTGTCGACATTTAATGCGCGATAATGCGTGATGCCATGCGGTATATACGCCCGGCAGCTTTGGCCGACATTTTGCTTTGCCAAGTCACCCAGTTCAAACATTGGCACATTGCCATAGTTCAAACCATCCAGAATGCAGTAACGTTCGGGATCTACTTCGTGGATAGCATTAATTGTTGATCGCATCCGTATAATATGGATCATTCAAAAATCACTTCGTAATACATCACCACAGCTTCGGTATGGCAATCAATTTTCCATCCTTTTTCCACTTTGGATACGCGCAAATTTTCCACGCGCTCGCCCTTATCATTCAATGCGAAAGCCCTGCAGTTTTCTGCATGGTTGCCAACAGTGACAAAACCCGCGAAAGGGTCTATTAAGATTGGCGCATGCCCAATGTCGATAAAATGATGCTGATCGTCAAATTCAATATCCGTATTACAGCATTCCCCTATCGCAGTTATTAATAAGTGCCGGGACTCGCAGATATCTTTTTCATCACGGGAAATTATGTTGACGCTCATTTTCTCGTTCTCGATATCATATATCACGCATCCGACTTCGAATGCCCCCCCATCGCCGACGTATGCATTGAACTGTGGCGCATTCACAGTGCTCTTATGGCATTTATAGTCAAAAACCAGTTCGCCGGTATCGGACACCATAGCTTCGTCGTCTTCCATAGTATATTGATAATCAACAATGCCAAACTTCTGCATGGCTTTGCGGAATTCGCGGTAAAACTCCTGGCTATCCCTGTCTACTTTGCGCCCGTCCCTGAATACGTGCATATTGGGCAGTTTTTCATGTTTGCTTAAAAACTCTTCCCCTACATTTTCTTTTTGGTAGAAATCCCCGTACGGGCTTCTCGAATATATAATGCCGCGCTTCGCTTGCGAATAGTCGCCGGATGATGTAAACCCGCTAGAAATGACAACATCGGCGTCGCCGTCATATTTATCCTTTATAAAACGTGACTGTGTGCGCGATACGAAGGGCGCCACCCTGTATGGAATCCAAAAATCCGGCGAATGGAAAACGTCGACTTCGGTATAACAAATATCGATAAGATTTTTTGCGACAGAGACAAGGCCTTTTTGCACGATTGCGGAACTGATAGCCATCAGGCCCCATACCGCCGGATCATTGTTGGAGGAGAAAAAACCCTGCATCATATCGTCATCGAGATGCGACTTTTCAGCAAAGTTCGTGTATTCAAACAACAACAGCCCGTCCCAATCCTGAAGCGCGCAGTAACATGCCATTTGAAGCATTACATCCGGTTTGAAGCGCGTTATTGTCACCGGGTTCCATTCGGTTACCATCGTAGGTTTTCCCGCGACTTTTGCAAAACCGTTAGCCGTAACGAGGTTCAGCTTAAAACTCTGCTTACGGCCGGGATGGAAAGGCAATGGGCTTAACTTGTATGAATATTCATCATGGAACGGCATCGGGTCATACTTCTTTTCCCTGTCGTATTGCGGATGGTTCCAGTATGTATTTGTCTGCGTCACATCGCCTTTAGCCATCGTTTGCAATTCCGCCGGCCCCAGCGTAAGATTAGAAACGTTGATTACGCATTTGACTCCAATCCCACGTAAAAACGAAGTGGTATCTTCGATGTATTCATCCCCGACTGCCGATAGGAACATCTTGTGCTCCGCAATGCGAACCGGGCTCTTTTGCCCCTCGTAAGGCGCATCGAATTCACTCAACTGTTCACGCCAAAAACCGACGCCGGGGCTGAGAACGTTGCCAAGC
Source organism: Oscillospiraceae bacterium (assembly GCA_009777515.1). Lineage (GTDB taxonomy): Bacteria > Bacillota > Clostridia > WRLR01 > WRLR01 > WRLR01. The sequence continues at coordinate 12,058 of WRLR01000060.1, forward strand.
ACGGGATCTTCGTATGGCAATAAAGCTTTTTCGCCCTTATCGTTTGTCCAAGCTTCATCCAAATTATCGCGCGTATGATATTTGTCGACAAGGTATTTGTTCCACTTTGCATCCAATTCGATGCGATACGAAATAGGCTGCCTATCGATATGGCGATTGCTCCAATAAATACTGTTCTCATTTAGCATTTGCACGATCGCCACGGCAGGTTCGTCAACATACCTTGTCTTGGTATATGGATTGTAATGCGTCAAATACTGCTCCATATATATTTTATGCAGTTCGCGCACCCGGTCGTTAAACCAGTTCAGGTTCTTGATTGTCAAATCGAACCCGTCATCAAACAGATCCGGATAATCCAGCCCGTCACCCGGCAAAAACATGCGCAGCGTAAACAGATCGATATGTGTATAGATGCCGCGAATCTTGAGTTGATAAATTATGTAATCCAGTTTATCAATGCCGGCCGGGTTCAATTTTTTAGAATTATTGTCCGAATAATCCACAATGGATTGATCCTTGCCGCTTAAATGACCTCGAAGTGAATCCACATGATGGAACCGCACCATATTCATACCGTTTCTGGCTAGTCTCTCAGCGATGATCGGGGCGGCGTCTTTATCCGGTACTCCGCCGGCGCTTACCAGGTTTACGCCCCAAAAGCGTATGCGGGTCCCATCTTCAAAGTAGAAATGCCCGTCCTCGCGCGACGATAAAAACCCATGCTTGCCAGCAGGCGCGTCCTGCAGATATGAAAAATCCAAAGCCCCCTGCGGGATATGGCTCGCCCTTATTTGATATGGCTTCATATTATAAGCCTCCTCTGTTTTGCGTTTCATTAATATAAACTATCTGCCGCTTTGCCAAAGCGATCGACGCCACCCCAAATCAGTCCAGTATTACTTCGTAATACATCGCTGTGGTTTCACATGTACAGTAAATCTTCCAACCATCTTCTTTTTTAACGGTTTTTAATGATTCCACGCGCTCGCCTTTTGAATTCAAGGCATATGCGGTACAATTTTCCGCGCCGTTCTTGAATGTAACGCTCCCACGGAACGGATCGATGAGTATCGGAGCATGGCCAGGATCGAGGAGCATACTATAACCTTCGCCGGTATTCAATAGTGTCGGAGAATCAAACGGGACTTCGACCTTGCCCCATTTTAACCCGGTGTTGCTGCAGTCGCCTATAGCTGTTATCAGAATACTGCGAGAAGCATCCAGCGGTTTTTGATCCCTTGAAATGACGCTTATGCACATGCGCGCGTTATCAATTTCATATTGCACATTCCCCACCGTATGCGAGCCACATTCTCCTGTAAACGCGTTAAACTGTTCAGTGTCAGCCGTCATCTTTCCGCCTTTATAGTCATAAACCAATTCGCCGGTATCGGATACCATAGGCTCGTCATCTTCCATAGTATATTTTTGATTAACAAGCCCGAATTTTTGCATAGCAATGCGAAATTGTCTGTAGAATTCCTGATGATCCCGATCAAATATTCGACCGTCGCGTATTACCAACGAATTCGCGCAGGCTTCATGTTTATTCAAAAATTCGTCCAAACCGTCCGTCTTTTGCCAAAAATCGCTATATGGGCTGCGCGAGTACACCAGCGAATGCTTGGCGCGCGTATAGTCGCCGGACGCGGTGAAACCGGAGGATATTGCAAGATCCGCGTCGCCGTCATAAATGTCGCCGATAAAATCGCCGCGAATGCGCGAGATAAACGGCACAGCGCGGTAAGGCGCCATATAATCCGGCTGATGAAACTTATCCACATCAGTATATCCTATATCTATTATATTCCTCGCGACGGATACGAGCCCTTTTTGGAATATCGCTGAACTCAACGCCATAAGGCCCCATACCGCAGGATCGTTGCATGATGTAAAGTAGCCGCGTATCATATCGTCGTCTAGCATGGATTTTTCTGGTTGATTTGTATATTCAAATAAGAGCATGCCGTCCCAATCCTGCAGAGCGCCATAACATGCCATTTGCATTACAACATCCGGCCTGAATACTGTCGGGTGCGGCACATTCCATTCGGTTACTACCATAGGTTTGCCTTTGACTACGCCAAAGCTGTTGGCTGAAATGCAATTCATTTTAAAACTTTCAAACCGCTCCCCTTCATAAAATGGCAACGGGCTTGTGTTGTATGAAGATAAATGATGGAAAACGTCGGGATAACCTTTTAACTCCTGATCGCGCTGGGGATGGTTCCAGTACACATTTTTCTCCGTAACATCGCCTTTGGCAACGATCTCGAGTTCCGCCACGCCCAGGGGGATATTGCTCACATTAATGCAGCACTTAACGCCGAGATCCTTCATGAATTTCGTCATATCGTCTACATACTCAGAACCTATTTTAGAAAGGAATTTTTTATGCTCAGCTATGCGCACAGGGCTCTTCTCATCGCCCACAGGCGCGTCGTATTCGCTTCGCAGTTCATTCCAAAAGCCCAAGCCAGGATCTAACACATTGAATAGTTTCGGATCCTCATATACCCTCAGCGCTTTTAAACCGTCGCGGTTTGTCCATGCTTTATCTAGCTCCTCGCGGGTATGATAAGTGTCAAGAAGATATTGATTCCATTTTTTGTTAAGCTCCTTGCGGTACGAAGGGAAAGCCCAGGTTTTTTTTCTGTTATCCCAAAAAATACTATTTTCATTTACCATTTGAATTATTGCAACGGCTGGCTCATCTACATAACGGGTTTTCGTATATGGATTATAATGAGTCAGATATTGTTCGATATATGCCTTGTGCAATTCTTGAATCCGCTTGTTATACCAATTGATATTTTTGAGAGCGACTTCAAACTTGTCTTCGAGCAAATCCGGATAATCCAATCCGTCGCCCGGCAGAAACATTCTAAGGGTAAATAGATCGATATGTGTATAAATACCGCGAATTTTCAATTGATAGATTATATAGTCGAGTTTGTCGATACCCTCTTCGCACAGTTCTTTCGAATGCCCTTTCGTGTAATCGATTATAGAGCGACGGTCGGGGGCAAGCGAACCCCGCAGCGAATCGATGTGATGGAAACGGATCATATTCATACCGTTACGGGCAAGGCGTTCGGCTATGATTGGCGCCGCGTCCTTATCCGGTATACCGCCGCCAAAGACAAGGTTGGAACCTATAAACCGCACGCGCGCGCCATCTTCAAAGTAAAAATGCCCGTCCTCGCCGACAGTGGTAAAACCATGCTTGCCGGCAGGAGCATCCTGAAGGTACGAAAAGTCCAACGCCCCCTCCGGTATATAACTTGCCCGGATATCATATGCTTTCATCATAATTGCCACCTGCCCTTTCATCTAAATGGAAAAAATAAATATCATGCAAATCTGTACCGGAAAGAGACGCCCCCTGGAGGAGGCGCCTCCCAAAATTATTCTTCAGATGTCATAACTAACAATAACCGAAGCCATATAACGATTTCGACATGCATCATTATATTGAATAACATCAATATGAGTTAATTTTAGGCACATCGGATGCTTCGAGTTCATCTAAAATAAGCTGTATCTTAGGCTTCATCGTCTCCAGCCAGGCATCCCAATCGGCTGCGGCCTCGGCGGTGGTTTTGCTCGTAGATATGATCTCAATGACTTTATCATCCATGTCGGACTTAAAATCACCGAATTGCAAGTAATTTTCGCCGTCAAAATACATGCCTAAAAAATTGTTATCGTCGTTGGATTTATTAAAAACACGACGCGAGGATTGCGAATGCAATTGAATGCGCGCGAATGAAATAATTGTGATGGTTTTTAACGCAGGTTTACTGTAAAGTTGCTTTAAATACCAAATATGGATGGTCTTGCTATTGATGGAAAGCATAATGATCTTTTGCTAGTGACTAATGCTCCGCTTGATTCGGAAGAGGCTTTACAATATGTCGGCAGATAAAAATCTGCATAGGGTACAAATGTCTGTCATCAATCCTTTGTATTGCCGTATTTAACGAGTAGGCATAAAGCAATTAATCGCTCCATGCCTTTTATGCCTTTTCGATATTCAATGCTTGTCCAATTGTTTCAAAAGATGCGCGGGCCGAGTTTTTGGCCGCCAATCAGGTGGAAGTGCAGGTGGTCGATCGATTGGCCGCCGTCTACTCCGCAATTTGTGATGAGGCGGAAGCCTGACTCGCCGACGCCAAGGCGGCTTGCGGCCTCCCGTGCAGCTAGGTGCAGGTTGCGCAGCAGGCCCGCGTCTTCTATGTCGAGGGCGAGCAGGTTTGTGTAGTGCTTCTTTGTGATTATCAGGGTATGCACTTTAGATACGGGCTCTATGTCATTGATTACAATCACGTCGTCGTTTTCATATATTCGCGGCGACGGGATTGTGCCTTCGACGATTTTACAGAAGATACAGTCAGGCATGACGGCTCCTTATGATTTTAAATGTTGTGGGCGGGCGCGAACGCCCGCCCCTATTTTACCATAAATTATACCGCGCCATATCCTATTTCGCGCTGATGGCCGCCATGGTTATATAGTTGTACGGCTGGTTGAAATGCGGCAGGAAGAAAATGTCCAGCAGCGCAAGCTGTTCTATGGTCAGTTTTTGGGCGATGGCCAGCGAAAACATGTGTATGCCCATCGAAATGTCCTGGTACGACGCCATCTGCGCCCCCACAATGCGGCGGCTCTTCTTGTCGTACACGATGCGGATTTTTACCTTGTGGTTGTCATGTTCGATGAAGCTGGGCTTCTGCAGGTCCTCGTAGTCAGTGTACGCAACGTCGTAACCGGCTTTTTCGGCAGCGGCGAGGTTCAGCCCTGTCGAGACCATCTTGTAGTTAAATATGCAAATGCCGTTTGAGCCCTGGACGCCGGCCGACTCCACTGCTGTGCCGCCGGCATTGTGCCCCGCCACGATGCCGCTGCGTACAGCGTTTGTCGCGAGCGCGATATATGCGACCTGATCCGTAGCGTTGTTCCAAACCGTCGCGCAGTCGCCGGCGGCGAACACGTCCGGCTCGCTCGTGCGCTGCCGCAGGTCGGTCAGGTACGCACCGTTGCCGAATAGCTCAAGGCGATCCTTCGCGAGCGCCGCGTTCGGCCTGAACCCGATGGCCAGGATGACTAGTTGTATGTCGTATTTGCCTTTGTCCGTCGTCACGCCGCACACCTTGCCGCCCTCGCCTTCTATCGAGGTCAGCTTCTCGCCAAAGTGCAGCTCCACACCGTTGTCTGACAGGACTTTGTCCATGTCGTGGGTAAACCATGGGTCGTAGTATGTGGCGAGGCTGGTGTCGAACATCTCAAAGAGCAGAGCGTCCCTCCCGCGCCGCTTGATGGCCTCGGCTATCTCCACGCCGATATAGCCGGCGCCGACCACCGCGATGCGCTTGACGGCGGGGTCCCCCAAAATCGCATCAATCGTCTGGCTGTCCTGGAACAGTTTGACCTGCTTGACATTCGTCAAGTCGACCCCCGGTATCTTGGGCACGATCGGGACGGAGCCGGTCGCGAGTATCAGCTTGTCGTAGGACTCCTCGATGGCCTGGCCGTCCTTGTGCCGCGCGTATACCTTCTTCGCGTCGAAATCTATCCTCTCGACTTCCGTCTCCATATGGAATTTCGCGCCCTTTTTTTCGAGCTCGTCCTTAGATGTGTAGAACAGCGCCTCATACCCTTTTATCTGCCTGCCAATCCACAGGGCCGTGCCGCAACCGAGGTAGCTGAGGTTCGTGTTGCGGTCGATGACGACAAGCTCGTTGCCTGTGTAGTTGTCCAGCAGCGTGTTGAGCGCCGCTATACCCGAATGGTTGCTGCCGATCAATACAATTTTAGCCATAATAAAGGCCATGCACAGACTGTGCACAAATAGCCATTAACAAAGCAATGGCAATGGCAAGCCTTAATCCTACATGCTTACCTTCGCGCCACAGTTCTGCCCTTTCTGTTTTTTTTGTTAATCTCCTTAAATTTGCCTACTGGTATTCACATATTGGTATTTGCCCATACCGCCCGTGCAGCCCGCGCCGATCGCCCGCCCATAATATCGGCCTGTCCGGGGAGCGGCGTAGGCAAAACAGCCGATAACAATATATATGTCAGTATTTTATAATTAAAACATAAATAATTGCTGGTGCATTATGATCGCGCTATGGCTGCATTATGATATCGCTATTGATGCGTTATGTCCGCGAATACGGGATCCAGCCCACCAGCGTGTCCTGCGCGGCGGACAGCTCGTTGGCTGGCAGCACGCTGTCCACGTGAGCGCCCTTGGAGATGTTGAGCAGGATGCCGATCTGGCCGAGGAACAAAATCATCGACGTGCCGCCATAGCTGAAGAACGGCAGGCTGACGCCGGTGACTGGGATGACTGCGGTCACGACAGCTATGTTGAACAGCGTCTGGACGGCGATCAGCGCGGTGATGCCCAGGGCAAAAAGGCTGCCGAACATGTCCGACGCCATGATGGACACCCTGATCCCGCGCCATACCAGGACGCAGAACAGCGCCAGCACCACAAGGACGCCGATGAAGCCGATCTCCTCGGCCATGACCGCAAATATAAAGTCGTTGTACGGCTCGGGAATATAGAAGAATTTTTGCATGCTCCTGCCAATCCCCCTGCCGAACACCCCCCCCGAGCCGATCGCATACAGCGAGTTGACAATCTGCCAGTCGTCGCCGAGCGGATCGAGGCCGGGGTTCATAAATGTCAGTATCCTGTTTTTCATGTATTCGAACTGCTTCAGGTTCATGATGGCGTAGTAGGCGCCGAACGCGAGCGGCGCCACGGCGAATATGAAGTGCCTTATGCGCGCGCCGGCTGTGAACAGCACTACGCACGCGACCGCCGCGATGATGACGGACGCGCTCAGATGGGGCTCCAGCATCAATAGGCCGATAAAGCACAGCATCAGGGCAAAATAGGGGAGAAAGCCTGTGAAAAATTTTCCGAGCTTCGCGGAGTGCTTTGCGAGGCTGGCCGAAAAAAAGCATAAGAGCGCAAATTTTGCGACCTCCGACGGTTGGAAGCTAAACGTGGCGCCGATATACAGCCACCTGTTAGTGCCTTTTGTAAGGAAAGAGAACGCGGGCGATATGACCATGACGAGCAGGGCCAGCGCCCCAAGGAGGGTCGGGACCGCCATACGGGACCAGAAACGGTAGGGCACGAACGAAAGAATGAGCATCCCCAAAACGCCCAGCAGGGTGTTTTTCAACTGGTTGCGAAAGTAATAGTACGCGTCCCCGTCGAACTTGGCCACCGAGCGTGGCGCGCTCGCGCTAAATATCATCACGAGCCCCATCGACAGCAGCGCCACGACAGATATGAATATCCAATAGTCGTACTGCCTCAGATTGATTCTTTTGTAAAAGCGGCTGCGAGACAGCATCAAAAAATCCTCCCGAACAGCAGCCACAGACCGGCGCAGCAAAATACGAAGGTCACGCAGCAAAAGACAAAGACGATGCGGCCCTCGCCCCATCCGGACAGTTCAAAATGGTGGTGTATAGGCGCCATCTTGAACACCCTGCGGCGGGTGCGTTTAAAATACGAGACCTGTATGATCACGGACAGCCCCTCCGCCACATATATCGCGCCGAAAAACAACAGTATCCAGTGTATCTGCATCACCACGGCGGCTGCGGCCACCGCCCCGCCCAGAGCCAGCGAACCGCAGTCCCCCATCATGACGCGCGCGGGGTGCGCGTTGAAGAACAAAAACCCCAGGCACCCGCCGGCGAATGCCGCCGTCAGGGCGGCGGCGCCGTCGTTTCGCACGTTGACCGCTGCGGCGACCGTAAAAGAGGCCATCACCAGCACCGTTACGGACGAGGCCAGGCCGTCCACCCCGTCGGTGAAGTTCAGCGCGTTGGACGTCCCGTACAACACGAAGACGGTAAACGGGATGTACAGCCAGACGGGCATAACCCACCCCCCGGTGAAGCCGGTGAGGGGGAGCAATATGGTCGTGCCGATATTGGCGCTGAACGCCGCGTATATGGAAAATATCGCCGCGCAAAAGACAATGCCCGCCGTTTTTTGCATGGGCGTCAAGCCGTTCTTGTTTTTTCGGATCACTTTTATGAAGTCGTCAGCAAAACCCACAAGCCCAAACCCTAAAGTCAGGAGCAACTGCGGTATGATCCTGTGATCGCGCGCGGACAGGACGGCAAGGACAACAGCGGCCGGGACGATGAATATGATGCCGCCCATTGTCGGGGTGCCGGTTTTGGCGAGGTGGGTCGCGGGCCCGTCGTCCCTGACCGTCTGGCCGATATTGAACCGCCTCAAAAGCGGTATCGCGATGAACCCCAGGGCCAGCGTACCTATTAATGTTATAAGAAATGCAGCCGTCCGGATGCCTCCGGGAATTATATCCGCCACGTCCATCCCTTTCCAGAATTATATGAGTAGATTTCGGCTATTTATGTATAACGCTAATTGCCGTTTCAATGGCATCAGCGATCTGCTCCATGTACATGCCGCGCGAGCCCTTGACAAGGACAGTGTCTCCGGGGCGCAGCATGTGAATGACGAAGTCGGCGACGTCTTTTTGCTCGGAAAATACGCAGCATTCAACGGGCGCGTTCGCGTCATTAGTACGCAGGGACGCATTCGCGACACAAGTACGTAAGGACGCGTTCGTGCCATTGGCGAGATCCTGCGCGCTCGCGCCCACAGCCACCAGCACATCGACGCCCCTGTCCGCCAGATATTCGCCAATTTCCCGGTGGCGCTCCGGCGCATAGTCGCCAAGCTCGAGCATATCGCCCAGTACCGCAATCCTGCGCCCCCCGCCCGTCAGGTCCGTCAAGACGTCTATCGCCGCGCGCATGGACTGCGGGTTGGCATTATACGCGTCGTTTATCAGACGTATTTGCCCGATCTCCATGATATTCATCCTGAGCTTGTCGGGCTGGAACTCGTACAGCGCCTCCGAAATGAACTTGGGCGATACTCCGTTGTGCAGGCCTACGGCGACTGCCGCGAGCGCGTTGTGTATATTATGCGTCCCGGCGGCGTTCAATACGACGCTGTTGCCGCGACCGTGCCAGGTAAAAGCGAATTCGATCGCGCGCTCCCCCCTCGCCCTCGCGTCCGTTCCAGTAACGTCCAGCCCCTCGTCAATCCCGTAATACACGACGGGGCGGTCGATAAGGCCCATAAGCCCGTTCAGCAACATGTCGTCGCCATTGAGAAACACCGTGCCGTTCTTGGACAGGCCCTCCAATATCTCCAGCTTGGCCTTTAATATATTCTGTTTTGTGCCAAATTGCCTTATATGGGCGTCGCCGATGTTCGTGATCACGGCAATGTCGGGGCGCGCGATTTTTGAGAGCCGCGCAATCTCGCCCGGCTGGCTCATGCCCATTTCGAGTACTAGCGCCTCGTGTGCCTCTGTGAGTTGGAATATGGTGAGGGGCAGGCCGATCAGATTATTTTTGTTGCCTTCGGTTTTTAGGACATTGTATTTTTTTGCGAGTACCAGCGCAATCATCTCTTTTGTCGTCGTCTTGCCGACGCTGCCCGTCACGCCGATGACGAGCGGGTTGAATTGCATGCGGTACCACGCGGCCAACAGGCCCAGAGCCCGCAGCGTGTCGTCGACCTTGATCACGGCGGCGTGCATGGGGACGCTGTCCGCCTGCGGGTCGTCGCGCGAAGTCAGCGCTATTTTTGCGCCTTTTGTAAAAGCCACGTCTATATAGTCATGCCCGTCGAAATTGGCGCCGCTGAGGGGCACAAACAGCTTGTCCTCGCAATCGCCCCGCGTGTCCGTCGATACACCGGTCGCCGCGGTCGCGCCGCTGCCGCAGACTATTTGCCCGCCGGTCGCGATGGCAATCTCCTTCGCGGTAATTCTCATGTCTTCGCCCCGCTTCTTTAGTGAATAAATATTTTATCTATCGTTTGTAAAACCTGCACAAGGCGCTCACGTTAACCCACGCCTTGCGCATCTATATAAAATCCAAGCACTTAATGACCCGCGCTTAGTGTCCTTAAAAACTCGCGCGCGACCTCTACATCGTCAAATGGGACCTTCCTGTCGGCAAATGTCTGCGTCGTCTCGTGCCCCTTGCCGGCTATCAGCACGAGCCCCCCTTCGGGGGCGTCGCCAATCGCGCGGCCAATGGCCTCCTTGCGATCCAAGCATATAATATACCTGCCGTCCGTCCGCCGCAACCCTTTTTCTATGTCCGCAACAATCGCAGCCGGCTCTTCCTGGCGCGGGTTGTCCGATGTGACGACGGTGAGTGACGACAGTCGCCCCGACACTTCGCCCATATCGTAGCGCCGATCTTTCGACCGGTTGCCGCCGCATCCAAACACGGTCGTAACCGACGTATAATCATACTCATGCAGCATTGTAAGCAGCGCTTCCAAGCTCGCGGCGTTGTGTGCATAGTCCACAAGCACGGTGAATTTTTGGCCTTCGTCGACCGCCTCGGTCCTGCCGCGCACGCGCACGCGGCGCAGCCCCTCACGCATTGCCTCTTCGGATATGCCCAACATGCCGCAGACGGATATCGCCGCCAGGGCGTTCGACACATTGTATCGCCCCGGGAGCCCGACCTCCATGTCGCCGGAAAACCATGGCGTCTCCACATAAAAACTGGCGGACGCTTTGCCGCCGCGCGCCAGCCCGATCCTGCTCGCGCGCACTGCGGCCGTCCCGTGGTTTGCGCTGGCTGCGTCAGCCGAATATATCAGCGGCGCCCCTTCGCGCCGGTCATGTTTGGCAAACGCGTCCGCGACGGCGACGCACTCCGCTATATCGCCGTTGATAACGGCCCGCCTGCACATCGAAAAAAGATGCAGCTTCGCCGCGAAGTAGTCTTCGATACTCGCATGCTCAAACGGCGATATGTGATCCCTGTAAAAATTGGTAAACACACCAATGTCAAAGTCGCAGCATTCCACGCGCGAGAGCGCCAGCCCCTGCGACGACACTTCCATGACCGCGTGGCTGCAACCGCGCTCTGCCATTTTCGCGAAATGCCCAGCCAGCTCGACGGAATCCGGCGTCGTCTCTTTTGCAACGAAGATTTCGCCGCCGAGGTCGTTCTCGACCGTGCCGATCATCCCGGCATTTATTCCGGCGGCCTGCAATATAGACCGGATCATATATACTGTCGTCGTCTTCCCCTTCGTGCCGGTAACACCGGCGAGGGCGAGCTTTTTTGTCGGCGACCCATAAAAAAGATGCGAAGCGACCGCCAGCGCCCGCCTTGTGTCGCGGACGTGCAAAAAGACACGCGCGCCGTTAATTTTATCCGGTTCGACGCCCTCCAGCCCCAGCGCGCTGGGCGGCTTTTCCGCCACCAGTGCTGCGGCGCCGTTCGCCAGCGCCCCGTCGGCAAAGTCATGCCCATCCGATACATAGCCCTTGATGCACACAAAGAGCCCGCCCGGCACAACTTTTCTGTGATCGTTGGCGATCCCGGACAATGCGAACGAAGTGTCGCCATATGCAGCAACGACGTCATCCCCCAACGCATTCATAATATCCAAAGCCCGCAACCGATCACCCCCCAAGGCCCGCGTATTCCGCGTCTTGCACTACCGCTATATAAGCGCTTACGCGCTGCGCTTACGCGCCAATCCATACCCAAAGCCCGCATACCTAAAGTCTGCGTATTCCGCGTCATTCAATATTGTCTGTGTAGCGGAACGTGACGTCGACGACAGATCCGGCCTCCACTTCCTCGCCCGCCTGAACGCTCTGCCCCGTCGCCACCCCGGCGCCCGACGCCCTGATATTCAGCCCCGCCCGCCGCGCCAGCTCGCCCGCTTCATACGTCGATTTCCCCCGGAAGTCCGGCGCCCGCACCATCAGCGGGGGCGCGTCCTCGTCTACATACAATATAACGGTCGATTTCGCGGAAACGCGCGTCAGCGGCGGCGGCGTCTGCGCCGCGACGGGCAGCCCGGTGTCGGAGATGCCCGCCTGCAGCTTGTAGTCGAGGCCCATGTCCTGCAGCGCCTTTACGGACTCGGCCACTGTCATGCCGGCCAAATCCGGCGCCACCACCTGTTGAACCTGCTCGCGCAGGTCGCGCTCATTGAACTTGCGCTCCACTTCCAGATACGTCAAAACTTCTTCGATGAGTTTCTGCGCGACCGGAGCGGCTATCGCGCCGCCCATATAGCTGTCCCCCTTCGGGTCGTCGAGCATGATCAGCACGCACACAACAGGGTTGTCCGCCGGGGCGAACGCACAGAACGAGGCTATTTTGCGGTCTTCCTCAGTGGTCTGCGACGTGCCCGTTTTGCCCGCCACGTGGTAGCCGCCGATATATGCGTTCCTGCCGGTGCCTTCGTTTACGACGCCCTCCAGCATCATTCGCAGCAAATCGCATGTTTCCTTTGATATGACCTTCCTGACGACCTCCGGCTCGTAGCGCGTGATAACGTTGCCCACGTCGTCGCGCAGCTCCTTGACGAGCCTGGGTTTTAGCAGGCTCCCGCCGTTTGCGATGGCGGAATATGCCGTTATCAGCTCCAGCGGCGTGATTGTGAAGCGCTGGCCGAACGAGGCCACAAGCATGTCCACGTCTCGCGGGTTTTGTTGGAAGATGCCCTAGATCGGAAG
>WRLR01000061.1 GCA_009777515.1 Oscillospiraceae bacterium
AAATATTTGGTACGGTGGTAAAATGGGTTGCCGATATGAAGGGACCCGAATGGAGCGACCGCGACTTTTACAATCGCCTATAAAATTATGAGGCATAATGAACGACAATATCGTCAAGCTTTCTGATTTTTATTTATGCGAGCTGGAGGCATGGTTGTCGGCCGAACAACTAATATGCCAGTCCATGGGCGAGCCGGGGCCGGTTTCCCGGCGAAAATATCGGGGCAAGCAATTATTCGAATGGCTCGGCATGGGCGCGCGCTCGTTCGATGAAATGACGAACCTGCCACTCGCTCTGCGCTCTGCGTTGGCGGCCCGCGCCATAACCGGCATACCTGAAATTGTGGCCGAAGCCCGTTCCCGGCGCGACGGCACGGTTAAATATGCTATGAAGACGCACGACGATCTGATTATTGAATGCGTGCTTATGCAATACAGGCACGGCGCGACCATATGTGTCTCTTCGCAGGCCGGTTGCGCCATGGGCTGCGCGTTTTGCGCCACCAAGCCGCAGAGCTTCGCGCGCGGCCTGTCGCCGGGCGAGATGCTCGGCCAGGTTGTATTGGCCGCCAACCGCGGCGACGTCAACCGTGGCGGCGCTAATGGCGGCGGTACTGCCGGGCGCATTGGCAATGTAGTCGTGATGGGCATAGGGGAGCCGTTCAACAATTATGACAATACATTAAAATTTATCAGGCTGGCGCACGGGCACAAGGGGCTGGGCATTGGTTACAGGAAGTTTACAATTTCAACCTGCGGAGTGCTGTCCGGCATACTGCGTCTGGCCGAAGAGGGCATCCCCGTTGGGCTTGCGGTCTCTCTCCATGCCCCGGACGACGCGACGCGCGGCGCTCTCATGCCTGTAAATCATAGCTGCTCTATTGACAAATTGATTGAAGGATGTAAGATATATACATGTAAAACTGGAAGGCGCGTGACTTTTGAGTACGCGCTCATGAAAGGTGTCAACGACGCTCCGGATGACGCGAGAGGGCTATTGCGCATAATCCGGGGCATGTTGTGTCATATTAATCTTATCCCTATGAACCAGACGGACAATACCAGGTTCGTTCCCTCGTCCAGGGAGAGGGTCGCGCAGTTCGCGAAAATTTTGACGGACGGAGGGGCTGCCGTCACGGTTCGCAGGGAGCTCGGTACGGATATCATGGCTGCGTGCGGCCAGTTGCGGAACACTGTAGTTAAATTGTAGGGGCGCGGTATTTATATGGTAAGGTTTGCCGGTAAAAGCGATAAAGGCCTGTTGCGCACCCAGAACGAGGATGCATTCTGCATCATCGACGGGGCTGGCGACGCCCCTTTGCTGCTTGTCGTCGCGGACGGCATGGGCGGCCACCTGGCGGGCGACATCGCCAGCCAAACGGCCATATCCGTAGTCCGCGACAGCATAGCTGAAAAACCGCTGGACGCCTGTGACAAGGATTCACTGGACGCCAGGCTCAAAGAACTGTTCCAAAGCGCGAACGACCGTATATATGAAATGTCCCGGACGGAGCCCGGCTGCTACGGCATGGGTACGACGCTGATCATCGCCGCCATCACCGGCGGGAAACTGACGATTGCGCATATTGGCGATTCGTGCGCATATTATTTGCGCGACGGGGCCATGAACAAGATAACCACCGATCACTCATATGTCGAGGAGCTCATCCGCATCGGGTCGCTCACGCGGGAAGAGGCTGCGCGCCACCCGAAACGCAATGTCATTACAAGGGTTGTGGGCTGCGTTGGCAATATATCGGCGGATCTGTACTGGGTGGATTTAATGGAAGGCGACCAGGTGCTGCTGTGCACCGACGGCATCAGCAAAATGCTCACCGAGAGCGAGATCGCGGGCGCTTTCCAGTCCGCTTCCGACCCGGAGGAGATATGTGGCGCTTTGGTGTCCAAATCAAACAATAAAGGCGGGATCGACAATATCACCGTGCTTGTATATATGCATTGACAGATCGCAGCCGCTGCGGTTAGAATGAACAACCCGCATTAGGAGCAAAGCAAATCAGATGGATCAGATCTTTCTTGGAAATAGATATGAATTATATGAGGAAATAGGCTCGGGCGGCATGGCGCACGTCTTTAAGGCGCGCGACACGTTGCTTGACAGGATCGTCGCAATCAAAATTCTAAAACCCGAATACACCGAGGACACGCAGTTCATCGAGCGCTTCCGGATCGAGGCGAAAGCGGCCGCCAGCCTTTCCAACTCCAGCATCGTCATGATATACGACGTCGGCCAGGACGACGGCATATACTATATCATAATGGAATATGTGGACGGCATAACGCTTAAAGAGTACATCGCGAGCGCGGGGCGCATACCGTGGAAAGAGGGCGTCTCCATAGCCATCCAGATGACGCAGGCGATAGCGAGCGCCCACTCCAACAATATCATCCATCGCGACATCAAGCCGCAAAACGTGCTCATGACAAGGGACCGCAAAATAAAAATCACCGACTTCGGGATTGCGCGCGCGGCTTCCAGCACGACGATTACGACTGTGGGCAACGCGATGGGCTCCGTCCACTATTTTTCGCCGGAACAGGCCAAGGGGGCCCTGACCGACGAAAAGTCGGACATATATTCGCTGGGCATAACTTTGTACGAAATGCTCACGGGCAATGTGCCATTTGAGGGCGAGACGCCGATTGCCGTCGCGCTAAAGCACATCCAGGAGCCACCCGTCGAGCCGTCCCGCCGCAACCCGCAGATCCCGCAGGGCGTGAGCGCGATTATATTAAAATCAATCGAAAAGGACAAGTATGATCGCTATCAGTCGATGGGCGAAATGCTTGCCGATTTAAATATTGTGATGAAGGATCCGTCGGGCGAAACGCTGCAGTACGCTGCGACGGCTGCGGCGGTGTATATGGGCGGCGGCGCAAGCGGTGGCGCGGGCGGCGGCGGCATGGTCGTTGGCGGCGGAGGCATGGCCGGAGGCGGCGGCATGGTTGTAGGCGGCGCGTACGGCGAGCAAATGCCCTACGATGGGCGCGTATATAATGAACAGGGCCAATACGACGGGCGCCCATACGATGGGCGGCAATACAACGGGCGTCAATTCGACGGGCGCCCATACGACGGGCGCCAACATGGCGGCGGCCAGTACTACGATCAGGACGGGTACAGCCAAAGCGGCGACGAAGGGTACACGGACGAAAATGCCGCGTATCAGGGGAACGGCTATAATAACGGCTATGACGGCGGCTATATCGACGCGGACGGCTATGCGGCCGACGGCTACGCAGACGGCGACATGGCGCCGGGGGACGAAATGGGCGGTGGCAACAGGCGTACGGGCAGGGGGAGAGGCGCGCGGGCAAGGGGCGGGTATCAGGATACCGGCGGCTCCGGCAGGTCTATGGCGCCTGCTCAAAGCGAACGGGGCCGGCGCGGCGGCGGCGACAGGGGCAGGGGCGGCAAACGGGACGACGGCAGGGGCTCGCGGAGCGGCGGCTATACCGGTGTCTTCGTCGTGGTCGTGCTCATCGCCGTGCTGGCGGCGATTGGCTTCGTTGTTTGGATAATGAACAACCTGTTTGGGGCAATCCAGCCTCCGGCACTCATCAGCAGTAGCGAAAGCGATACTTTTTCCGTCGACAGGTATATCGGGCGGTCGTATGAGGAAGTATATGATGAGCTGCGCACGGCCGGCATCCGCTCGCAGGAAAACAGGGTCGCCAACGACGTCGTCGAAGAAGGCTTAATCGTGACGCAAAGCATAGAGCAGGGGCGTATTCTCAGGATCGGCGGCCCGGACACGATCGTTTTCGAGGTCAGCGACGGCGCAAGGCGGTTCACCGTCCCCGACTACAGGGAATACGGCTCCGACAGCAGGGCCGCTGAAGCGGAGCTGCGGGCCAATAACCTCGACGTCAATGTAGTGGACGAGTCGAACAGCACCGTGGCCAAGGGCTATGTCATCCGCACCGAGCCGGGCGCGGGGTCGCAGTTGTCCAACAACGCGAGGATTACGATCTTTCGGAGTTCCGGTTCTGATGTGACCCAAACGCTCGCGCCGTCCTTGATAGGCAAAACGTTCAGGGAGTCGATGGATTTACTCGACGGGGCGAACTTGAGTCTGGGCAGCGTTTCGCCCGAATCCGTTTCGAGCACCGCGTTGGTCATCCGCCAGTCTGTCGCGCCAAACACCGTCGTCGACGAAGGGGTCTCGATCGACCTTTGGTTCGAAGACGATGATGGGCCGCCGGAGGATACGACGACCGAGGCGACGACGGAACCTGAGCCGGAGGAGACGCCGGAGCCTGAACCGGAGGAAACGCCCGAGCCCACCCCTACGCCCACGCCGGAGGCTCCGGTCGAGACGCCCGATCCAGGGGCGAACACGACGACGGGCGGCGACGCGCCGACCACGACGGAGGGGCCTACGGATTTGGGCGGCGAACCCATCAATATAACGATTCTTCTGTCTTTGCCGGTTGAAAGGGAATACGGGGACACCATTAAAGTCCTTGTCGAGGCGACGCCCTCGGACACCGGCAGGACGACGCGCCTTATCAACAGGAGCGTTATGAAAGACGATTTTCCGAAGGCCGTGGACTTTATTATACCTGCCCACGGGTCGGTCGAGATAGTGGTGTATTATGACGGCGAGTTTATCCAGAACAAGCCGTTCCTCTACAGCGAATACGCGCCATAATTATGCGTGTTAGTGTTATATGTATCGTGCTATCTGCGCGGGCGATTGGTGATGCATGGGTAAATGTCGTGAAAAATATTGAGTGAACGCGGCAGAATAATCCGGGGGGTCGGCGGATTGTACAGCGTCGTGCGCTGCGCCGACGGCGACGGGCAGGTTGGCGCAGGTGCGGACGCGGGCACTGACACGGGCGCTGCCTCCGGCGCTGCTTCCGGCGCCAACGCCGCCCATGGCGTCGTCCCGGGTGTGGACGCGGATTGCTTTTTATGCCCCGCGCGCGGTATTTTCCGCAAAATCTCCGTCACCCCGCTGGTCGGGGACGAAGTGGACTTTAGTATAGACCCGATACGCCCCGGCTATGGCAGCGTGGAGAAGATACACGAGCGGCGCTCGGCGTTGTTGCGCCCCCCGGTTGCGAACGTGGATCAGTTGTTGATAGTGCTTACACTGTCCGCCCCCGCGCCGGATTTTTTATTGGCGGACAAGCTGATCATCCAGGCGCTGTCAAACGGGATTGTGCCTGCGCTGTGCTTCAATAAGTCCGATCTCCCGCCGGAAGGCGCGTTCGTCCGCGAGGAAGAGGGGTATGCGCGCGCCGGGTTTATGACGTTCCGCGCCTCCCATACCGACGGCGCGGGCATGGATGCGCTGGAGCGGACGCTGCGCGGGAAAGTGACTATCCTCGCGGGCCAGTCGGGCGTCGGTAAATCCACGTTGTTCAACAATATCCTCGATGACCGCATAATGCCGATTGGCGACATGAGCCGCAGGATCGCGCGCGGCAGGCATACGACGCGCCACGTCGAGCTGACGCGCTTGAAGTTTGGCGGCTGGATTGTGGATTCGCCCGGGTTCAGCCTGTTCGAGACGGAGGTCGCCAACTACCGCGAGCTCGACCGGTTTTACCCGGAGTTCGCCAAATACGCGGGCCAGTGCAAATTCCGTGAATGCAGCCATATCCACGAGCCGGGCTGCGCGGTGCTGGGGGCCGGCAGCGCCATCCACCCCGGCCGGCACGCCAGGTACGCGGAGCTGTACAGGGCGTACCAGGCGGCGGACATCCGCAAATACGGGAAATGACATATAATTTATTATTACATATTTTGGGGGTAGCGTGAAGAATAACAGAAAGGGCAGAACTGTGGCACGAGTGCAAGCGCATAGGATTAAAGCTTGCTTTAGCCATTGCTTTATTCATGACAATTTGTGCACAGTCTGTGCATGGCCTTTTATATGCCAATTGCAAAGCACATCGCGTCGGACCTGGAGAGGGCGTCGTATGTAAGGAAGATGTTTGAGCAGGGGGAGGAGCTAAAAAAGCGGCACGGCGCGGAAAACATATATGATTTCAGCCTCGGGAACCCGGAGGTCGAGCCGCCGGACAGCGTGCGCGAGTCGTTCATCCGAAACGCCGCAGCCGGGCTGCCGGGCGCGCACCGGTATATGAGCAACGCAGGGTTCGTCAATGTCCGCGAAAAGATAGCCGACTCGATCGGGCGGCGGAGCGGCGCCCCGATGAAAGCCGGCCACATCGTGATGACGGTGGGCGCGGCGGGCGGCATCAACATCGCGCTTAAAACACTATTGAACCCGGGCGACGAGGTCATAGCCTTTGCGCCGTACTTCAAGGAATACGACTTTTACGCCAAAAACCACGGCGGCAGCGTGGTGGCCGTGCCGACGGATGGCGAAACGTTCAAGCCGGGGCCTGCGGCGCTCGAAGCGGCGCTTAGCGCGAGGACCAAGGCCGTGATCATCAACTCGCCCAACAACCCCAGCGGCGCCGTCTACGACGCCGACTGCTTGTGTGGCATCGCCGATGCCATACGCGCGGGCGAGAGGAAGTTCGGGACCGATATATACGTGATCTCCGACGAGCCGTATATCAACATTGTGTACGACGGCATAGAGGCGCCGCATGTCTTCCGGCATTTCAAAAACGCGTTGATCGTCAACTCCTACAGTAAGTCGCTGGCCCTCGCCGGCGAGAGGATTGGGTATACGGCGATAAGCCCCGAGGCGGCTGACGCGGACGCCATCGCGGCGGGGCTCGTGTTCTGCAACAGGGTGCTGGGCTATGTCAACGCGCCTGCATTTATGCAGCGGGTCGTCGCCGAGAACATAGAGGCGAGCGTGGATATCGCCGTATATGCGGAGAAGCGCGACGCCATTTGCCGGATAATGCGCGAGGCGGGGTTCGATTTTATGCAGCCGCAGGGCGCGTTCTACCTGTTCCCCAAGATTTTCGGGGACGACGAGGAAGCGTTCAAGGACCGCGCCGTACAGCACAATATCCTCATCGTGCCCGGCGCCGGCTTCGGTTGGCCCGGCCGCTTCCGGCTGGCCTACTGCGTCGCAACGGACACCATACTGCGCTCGCGCAACGCATTCATTGCACTAGCTGCCGAATTTAAGCAGTAAACATCAAGAACTTGTTTAAATTTATGAATAAAATGTAGGGACGAACAGTGTTCGTCCGTAGCTTTTTCAATAACCTATAAATAATTTTATTAATGAAAGACATAATAGCCATATGAAAATAATAGAACCCAATGCGACGCTGGAAATCCCGATAGACGGCGAGGGAATGCTACGCTCGATCGAAAAAATAGGCAGGGTCTGCTATAAAAGCGAAGACAGGATCACTACGGAATCTGCCGGCAAGTTCATCAGGGCCATTTTAAGGCACGGCCACGAGTCCGTCATCGAGCATGCCGCAGTCAGCGTGCGCGTCATATGCGACAGGGGCGTCTCCCACGAAATAGTGCGCCACCGGATTGCGAGCTACAGCCAGGAGAGCACGCGTTATTGCAATTACGCAGACAGCAAGTTCGGTAGCGAGATAACGTTCATAAAACCTTGTTTTTTCGACGAGGGCAGTGAAGCGTACAGCATTTGGCGCGGCTGCATGGAGAACGCCGAAAAGGCGTACCAGGCGCTGATAGAAGGCGGCGCGGAGCCGCAGCATGCGCGCAGCGTCCTGCCGCATTCATTGAAGACAGAGATCGTGATGACCATGAACCTGCGCGAATGGAGGCACTTTTTACGTTTACGCACAGCCAAGGCGTCACATCCGCAAATGCGCGAAATCGCATATATAATTTTGAAGCTCCTAAAGAGCAATATCCCCGTTATTTTCGACGAATTCGAATAACACGCAATACATTTGGGGCGAAATTTATAGCGCGCCCGTCCTTGGCATCTTCGTCATTGGGCGTTTTTTGACTATCATAAAGGAGGCATAAATGTCGGCAATAGCGCAAAACAAAAAAGGTCTGAAGATACTCGTGCTGGGGAGCGTAATGCAGTTGTTTTTGGGCATCATATACGTTTGGAGTGTGTTCGTCGGCCCCGTCAGCCAGGTATACGGCTGGGACGCGGCGGGCGTCAAGCTCACGTCATCCTTCATGCTGTGCTTCTTCGTCGTCGGGATATTGGCCGGCGGCAAGCTGCAGATGAGGGCTGGTACGCAAAAAACCGTCCTGCTGGGCGGGCTGATGCTGTCGGCAGGGATGTTCGCGACAGCGCTCCTGCCCGCGTCCACCGCACAGCTAATGTACGTCACATACGGCGTAATCGGGGGGTTCGGGGTCGGCGCCGCATACAACGCCATAATCACCGCAGCCCAGAAGTCGTTCCCGCAGAACCGGGGCTTCGCGACCGGCATCAGCGTATGCGCGTTCGGTTTTTCGACCGTTATATTCGCCCCGCTGATAGAGGCGCTGATACGGCAGTTTTCCCTGCGCAACACATTCATTATTTTAGCGGTCGCTTTTTTGGCCGTCGTGCTGGCGCTGTTCAACAATATCCGCTTGCCGGATGACGCCGCCCCCGCGCAGCCCGTTGCTGCGCAACCTACTCCTACGCAGCCCGCCGCTGCGCAAACAGCCCCCGCGCAGCCCGCCCCCACGCAGCCTTCCGCCGCCAGGCAGTTGTCTGTAGGCGAGGCCATCAAGACAAAAGAGTTTTATTTTATTACGCTGTCGCTAATGCTGGCTACCGCAGCCTTTTTCATATTAAACCCTTCATTTAAGGCGTTCGCCGCCGAGCGCGGCCTGGGGGAGGCAATCGGCACGGTTGTCGTAATGCTGACCGGCGTCGCAAACGCACTGGGGCGCCTGGGCGCACCACTCTTGTCCGACAAGATCGGGCGCGAAAAAGCGGCGCTCGCTATAATATCGGCCACTTCGGCATGCGCGCTGGTGCTATGTTTCGCGCAGGGCTTCCTATTTATGGCGACTATTGCTATAATTGCTTTTTGTTATGGTGGGTATTCGGGCATATACCCTGTCCTTACGGCAGATTATTTCGGCCTTAAAAACGTCGGCTCCAACTACGGCGCCGTTATGGTGGGCTTTGCCGTGTCGGCACTGACGTTCCCAATGATCATTGGAACGATTGGCAGTGATGTGGCGAAGTTCATTGTGCTGGCTGCCCTTGCGGCAATCGGCGCTGCGTTGGTCATAATGCTCATGGCTTCTAATAAAAAGCAGGGGAAAGCGAAATGAAACGTTTATTATTGGGGAACGAAGCCATAGGTTTTGGCGCCATGCGTGCGGGCGTCGACGTGGTGACCGGATATCCTGGCACGCCATCGTCTGAGATATTGGATACCATAGCGAAAAACAACGACGGCAGCGTGTATGTGGAATGGTCCGTCAATGAAAAAGCAGCGATGGAAGTGGCTGCCGGCGCCGCTTACGCCGGGGCGCGCGCCATGGTCACAATGAAGCAGGTCGGGCTGAACGTCGCGTCCGACCCATTGATGAGCTTAAATTATGTGGGCGTGCGGGGTAGCCTGGTCGTTGTCGTAGCCGACGATCCCGGGCCCATTTCGTCGCAGACCGAGCAGGACACGCGTAACTTCGCCAAATTCGCAAAGCTTGCACTGTTCGACCCATCCACGCCGGAAGAAGCCTACGCCATGATAGCCGACGCGTTTGCCCATTCAGAAAAATATGGGGCGCCGGTGCTGTTTCGGCCCACAACGCGCGTCTGCCATAGCTGCGCCACAGTGGAGATGTTGGAAGATTTGCAAAAATCGACGCCCGCAGGCTTTGAAAAAAGCAGCCGGTGGGTCATATTCCCTAAGCTTTCATACACGAACCATATTAAAATTGAAGAAAACATGCGCGCCATGCGCGACGAGTTTTCATTATATGATAAAAATTATATAACCTATTTTGGCGCACCGCCTGTAGCCGGCGGCCCGATTAAAAAACCCGGCATGCCGTTAAAAGGCATAGCTGCGGGAGGGGTCAGCTATAGCTATGTACGCGAAGCCCTCAGCGGCAGGTTGATCGAAATGCAAGGCAAGGATAAGGGCGAGGCGCGGGGCGAAACACAGGGCGAAACACAGGGCGAAACACAGGGCGAAGCACAGGGCGAAGCGCTAGGCGGATCGCAATACGATGCGCAGTGCAAGCTTTTGAAGGTCTCTACGGCGCCGTTCCCGGATCGGCTGGCGCTTGAATTTTTGAACGGGCTCAACGAGGTGCTTGTCGTGGAGGACCTCGATCCCGTCATCGAAGACGCGTTGGTTCGGCTGTGCGGCTTGCATAACATCAAAGCGGAAATAATGGGGAAACTGACCGGGCATATACAAAATGCGGGCGAAAACACGGTTGACAGCGTCGAAAAAGCCGTACATAGCTTCCTGCTCGTGAGTTACAACGGCGCCGATGGGCGGCCTTTGGCCCCAACGCCCTTGTCGGGAGCAGCGCAGCCTGCGCCCATGATACAACCACCATCCACGACTCTGGCGCAACCATCATCTGATATACAACAGTTAAATCCGGCGCAACCATCATCTGGGATACAGCCCCCGCCCCTGTCCCCGGCGCAACCGCAACTCCCGGCTCGCCCGCCGGTGCTGTGCGCGGGCTGCCCGCACAGGGCGTCCTTCCTGGCGGTCAAGGAAGCGGCAAGGGGAATGCGCGCGGTTTTTTGCGGCGATATCGGCTGCTATACTTTAGGCAACGCCCAGCCGCTCGAAATGGTGGACACATGCCTATGCATGGGCGCCGGAATCACAGTCGCGCAGGGGCTGCATCGCGCGGAGCCCGATGCGGTGCATTTCGCGTTCATAGGGGATTCCACGTTCTTCCATTCCGGCATAACGGGGATTGTCAACGCTGTATACAACCAAGCAGACGTCATCGTCGCCGTCCTTGATAACTCGACGACGGCCATGACGGGCAACCAGCCCCACCCCGGCACCGGCGCCACGATGATGGGCGGCAAATCGGCAAGGCTCAGCATCAAAAAGATCGTGGAGGCGCTCAACGTCGACATGGCGCTGGCGGTGGATCCCTTTGATCAAAAAGCCGCAAGGGACGCCGTAAAACGTGCGATCGGGCAAAAAGGGGTGCGCGTGCTATTATTTGAGGCGCCCTGCGTCGTCCTTTCAAGGGGGAGCGGCGGCAGTGGCGGCAGCTTCACGGTCGATGTAGATGCATGCATCGGTTGCAAGATATGCATACAAAAACTAGGATGCCCCGTACTGACGTACGAGCAAGGAAAGGCCCGCATCGACCGCGCCCTGTGCACAGGGTGCGGTTTATGCGCAGGCCTTTGCCCAAAAGGCGCGATACTAAGGATGGGCGGTGGGGAATAGATATGCCTGACTATTTGATAACGGGCGTAGGCGGCCAGGGTACCGTGCTTGCCTCTAAAATGATAGCGGCAGCCGCGATAAACAGCGGCTTCAATGTCCGCACAACGGAGACCATCGGCATGGCGCAGCGCGGCGGCAGCGTAGTCAGCCACGTCCGCGTCGGCGACGTGATATATTCGCCAATGATACCGCTGGGCCGGGCGGACGCTTTGATAGCTTTCGAACCGATAGAAGCTGCGCGCTGCCTCCCATATTTATCCGACCGTGGGAAACTTATTGTTTGCGATACTGCGGTCGGCACGGAACAGGCAGACGCGGGGCAGGTCCTGGATTATCTTAGATATTCTGTTCCCGGCGCCGTCATTTTGCCCGGGGAGCGGATCAAGGCGCTTTCAGCCCGAACGCTCAACGTAACGATCCTGGCCGCCGCTGCGGAATACGGTATGTTCCCGTTCGGCGCCGAAGCGCTTAAAACAGTTATAACTTCGCTGATCCCGCAACGTTATTGGGAAATGAACAATTTGGCATTTGGCATGGGGAGGGAAATATACAGTGAAATTGTTGGACGACATTAGGGCATCGATACAGCACGCGATGAACGGCGCGTTTTACCGGAAGCGGTTCGCGGGGATGGAAATCGGCGACATCAAGACGATGGACGATTTTCATAAAATCCCCTATACCGACAAGGACGATTTAAGGGATGCTTACCCGATGGGGCTGCTGGCCGTTCCTGACGAGAGGATAGTCCGCATCCATTCCTCGAGCGGCACCACAGGCACGCCCGTAATCATCCCCTATACTCAAAAAGACGTCGGCGACTGGGCCATCATGTTCAAACGTTGTTACGAGACGGCGGGCATTACGAGCATAGACAGGATACACATTACACCTGGCTACGGGCTTTGGACGGCAGGCATCGGGTTTCAGGCTGGGGCGGAACTGCTGGGCGCAATGGCGATCCCCATGGGCCCGGGAAATACGGATAAGCAAATTCAAATGATGATCGACATGAAGTCAACGGTACTGTGCGCGACGTCGTCATACGCGCTCCTTTTGGCGGAGGAAATTGAAAAGCGCGGGGTGCGCGATCAAATATTCCTGAAGAAAGGCGTCATCGGTTCCGAGCGCTGGGGCGATAAAATGCGAAGGCGGATCGCCGGCGAACTCGGGGTCGAGTTATATGACATATATGGCCTGACCGAAATATACGGCCCGGGCATCGGCATCAACTGCGAGTGCGACAGCGCTATGCATATGTGGACGGATTATTTTTACTATGAAATCATCGACCCGAAGACGGGCGACTTGCTGCCTGAGGGAGAGATGGGTGAGCTCGTCATTACGACGCTGCGTAAAGAGGGCGCGCCACTGATCCGCTACCGAACGCACGACCTGACGCGCTCCGTGCCGGGCATGTGCGCATGCGGGCGCGAGTACCCGAGGATTGCCACTCTGATCGGCCGCAGCGATGATATGGTTAAGGTCCGAGGGGCGATCATATATCCCAGCCGGGTGGACGAACTGCTTTCCGCCATCGACGGCGTCAGCAGCGAATACCAAATAATGATAGACCACTTAAACGGCAGGGACATATTGACCCTGTTTTTTGAGACAGAGCTGCAGATCGGCGCCCCCTCGGCGTCGCTCGAGAAGGTCGTCGAAAACGAATTCCGCCAGCATATAGGCATCGCGTCAAGAGCGAGGGCCGTTAGCATGGGCGAGCTGCCAAGGAGCGAAAAAAAGTCCACACGCGTGTTCGACAACCGATATTGATATTAATGTGATTATGCATAAAACGTACCGGTGTTACATAACCCAAGAGCATTGATTTTGGTCATAAACCCGATTATGTATATACGGCGCGATGAGGACATCACGCCCTACGAACACATAGGTATCCGTATTGTGCGATGAGGACATCATGCCCAATGAACACATAGGTATCCGTAGGGCGCGATGTCTTCATCGCGCCGTGTACGGTGTATAAAATAATTTTTCGTTTTTATATAATACATGCGGGCGATTAACAATCGCCCCTACAATATTTTATAATACGTTTATATATCTCCAGCGTTTAATTGGGTTCTTGATAATATTCAATGAACTCCAGCATTTTGTATAGCATCATGGCGGCTTCGGCCCTTGTCGCGCTGTCTGTCGGTCTGGCGCGGCCCCTTTCGGCGCCGAGCATTCCATAATTTATTGCAAAAGCCACATGGCCGCCAGCCCAGTCTGCTACGTCACTGAAGTCTAATATGCTGCCCACCTCCATTGTATCCCCCGTGGGAGAGCCGTCCGCCGGTATGTCGATGTTCAGCGCCCGTACGGCCATCGCGGTCATTTCCTGCCTGGATATGCCTTTATTCGCATTTAATAATAATATATCGCCCTCCTGCGATCCTAATACAACACCTGCCGCCACGAGCGCGCCCGCATAGGGCTTCGCCCAGTCGTCGACAGTATCCCAGTCATCAAAGGTTGAGCCGTCATAACTGGTGTCTAGGGGCAGTTTGAGCGACGCCGCTATCAATTTCATGATCTCCGCCCTTGATATACCGTTGTCCGGTCGGTATTCATAAAGGCCGTTGCCGACGGGATATCCGTCTATAATCCCCCATTCGGTCAATACCCTGATGTAGCCATGCGCCCAATGGCTACGGGCTACGTCGACGTATTCCCTAGTATCCAACGGGACAGATTGTAAATAATCCTCAAAGACAGAAGCGGGCACAGGGGCGAGATCGTTTGTTGCTTGCGGTAGCGCCGCAAGGCTTGGCACTTCGCTGGGGCGGGCACTGCTGCCCGTACCGGGCGTACTACCATCATCCGTACTGCTGGCGCTGCCGCCCGGATTGCTTCCTGGCGTTGCCGCGTCCGCTCCCTCTGCAGACCATGCGCCCGCATCGACCACAGTGACGGTAAATGTGCTGCTGGCGCCCCCTGCCGCAGTACCTGTCACCACAATTTGCCCAGGCGCCAGGCCATGGACGACACCGTCTATAATAACGACGACGCCGGCGCCGGCGTCATATGCGTACTCTACGCGTTTTTCGGTGACGCGTTCGGAGCAAAATTGTGGATAGATAACGCCCCACTCATCCACTAACAGGACCATATCGTCAAACTCAATGGAAGAAGCTTCCAATGTCACCTTCACGTGCACCTGCCTGGACGCCCCGCTGCCGTCCGCCGCGACCGCTGTTACGACGGCCCTGCCGTGCCCAACCGCAGTGAGGACGCCGTTCCGGACGGCGATGACGGATTCGTCCGAGGACGCCCAAACGAGCATGTCGGGGCTTTTCCCGGTCACGCCGATTGCGGCAGTATCCCCTATATTGTCCAGCACGACTACGTCGTTCGGTTTGTTGACGCCCGAAAAGTCAAATTCCCATGCGTCGAACACCTTAGAAACGACAACAAGCCCGGGATAGTCCGTAGCCGAAGCAAGGACTTCAAGGTTACCCAAGGTTACGCCATCTGTCATGTCCAGCGTGAACACCTCGCCGCCATCGATGGTAGTCTCGCTGTAATAGCCGCCATAGCCCGCATAGTTGCCATCATAGTCCAACAGGCCCACCTGGACCGCCAGCCCGACCTGGACGCCTGCCGCACCACCGTGTTTGAACACGGCCTTGTAGCCTTCTTTAGGCATATATATAGAAGTTATAGTCTCACCATCGTCGCCAAACTGGTCGCAAATGAAACTGTCCCCGTCAAAGCCTTCCGCCCTTCCGGAGCCGCAAGACGCGACCAGCCTGTTGCTTTTATCATATATTTCTATGAAGATATCTTTTTCGCTCTCTATTCTAAGTTTAATATATATCGACATGCCAGGTGCGCCCCCGCTTGCCGCTTGCCTATACGAGGCGACTTGCGCCGCGTCTTTGCTCTCGCCTTTGCTCGCGTCTTTGTTTGCGGCTTCTTTAATCAAGCTGGAAACCATATCCAATACCTGCTTATACTTAACAAGCCCAGTATGACTCGGTGGAATTATTGCGTAGTGTTTTATCCCGCCGGCCCAGGCATCGGACGAACTTATAACATCCGTGAAATACCTTGTATCAATTTGGAAGTGATAGGCGTCGCCCGCCTCGTTCAGCGTGGCCCCCAGGCTCACGCCTTGCACTGTGCTATCGCCCGTTATTTCGTATTTAATATCGACCAGTTTGGATTTGCCTGCTTCAGTCACATCGTAGCGGGCGTATAAGGGCGTTGATTTGCCGTGCACCGTCCCTATGACGGTCGTATCGACAGCGCTCATTGTGTTGACGATGGAAAAATCGGCGCCGCCGCCGAACTGGCTGCGGAAGCTCCTGTGGCTCCTCGGGTTGCCGCTACCGGAGAGCAAACTCGCGTTGATGTTCTCGCTCTTGCCTAAGGTCCCATAAAATTCGCTCCAGTCGACTTTTTCGATCCATTTGTCATCCCATAGCATTTTCGCTTTTACTGTTCTAAGATCAAGGGCGTGCTCCAGGCTGAAATACTCTTTGCTGGGCAGCAACTGGTAAGTTGTGGGCGAGTTGCGCGTAATTTTTTTGACCCATTCATTGTTCGTCGCCGCGTCCAGCAATTCAAATATGGCCTTTTTTGAATCGCCTCTTTCCAGGGGGAAGAGGGATGCGTAGGTTCCATATAGTGGCGGCGCGATCATAACCGCTTTTTCCAACCTGGCCCGGTTGGTAGCGCTTTTTGCAACATATGCTGCGGCGACTAGCCCCCCGGTGCTATGCGTAACCAAAACGACTTTTCTGTATCCGGAGGCGTCGGCTTCCAATTTTTTGACGGTTTCGTTAATATCCCCCAGCCAGTTATACGGGAAGAACTTGACGTCGTACTCCCGGCCGAAGTCTTTTTTTAATCTGTCAACCAAAGCGGTATATGTTTTGATTGTCCCGTACGCGTCCTTTCCATTTGCAAACATATCCGAACCAAACGCGTAAGCTACCTCGCCGCTGCCATCGGGATTATTGTTGATCAACGATTCGTGCGACACCTGGGCGCCCCACGAGATATCCACCCAAAGCCTTTTTGCGGTGTCCTCCGTCGAATCGTACAGCTCCGATCCCAGGTAGCCGGGTATAACATATATCGCCTTTTGGGATTTTACAGCTATCCCCGACGCGCCGATCATATGATCTGCCAATGGCTCCCAAAAAGCTGTAGACTTTAAGTCGAACAGCTTGCCACCCGTCTGTTCCGTTATCCCTCTGTAGCGCGAATACAGCGTCGAGAGCGTCGCTACCGATACGGATATCCGAGCCGCTTGTAGGTCCGGGATGACCGCCGCCAAATTACCGTACCCATATGAATTTCCGGTGGGCTTGTCGTTGACGCTGCCATTATATGCGTCCGTCAGTACAACGGCGAACTTGTGCGCGCCGTCGCTCCAAGGTATTATGGGCGCGCCAGCCGCCTGCCCTTTGCCCAGCATAAGCCCCATCGCGTCGGTCAGCGCCTCCGCGCCCCGGCTCACGCTGACGCCGGACAGCGTCCTGGCAAGGTTCTCCGCGCTGGTGTGCCAACTGCCGTTATTGCCGCTAAGCACGAACCCCCGCCCACTGTTGCGGCTGGAGCCATACTCAATAACGGCCGTTTTCACGTCGACGCCCCGCGATTCCAGATACCGCGTAAGCGCCGTAATGTTGGCTACCGCGTTGTCAATTTTACCCGACATGGACGTACTGGCATCAATGACGAACGCTATTTCTACCTTCGCCGCTGAAAGTGGCGTCTGCGCCCCTGCCGCTACTACACTTGCCGCGCCCCCTGGGTACGCGGGCGACTCGCCCGCATAAGCAAACGCCCCCGCCTCGCTTGCAACTGTCGCGCCTCCTGGGTACGCGGGCGTCTCGCCCGCATCAGCAAACGCCCCCGCCTCGCTTGCAACTGTCGCGCCCCCTGGGTACGCGGGCGACCCGCCCGCATCAGCAAACGCCCCCGCCGCCCCCGCAGCCGCCGCCGCAAGCGGCGTTTGCGCCCCCGCTGCTCCCACCATAGCGACCGCCAACACCATCGCCAAAAATTTACGCATTACATTACCCACCATATTGCCGCCCCCCCGCACAAGTATTTTATGTCACGGAAGGCAGTATATCATATAAATGGGAAAAATTACAATAGATGTTAAAAAATAATTTATTTTACAAATTTATACTTCGCAGTCAGACGACCCTAGGCGGCTAATCAACCAGGCGGCTAACCAATCAGGCGGCCAATCAGCCAGGCGACGGTTGATGTCTGCCACTACATCCAAAAGCTCGCCCATGTCATCAATGATGTAATCCGCCCCTGCTTGGTAGAACGATGAACGGACGACCGCCTTTCGCCCGTCTAATTCCCAATCAGACATATTGGCGACTTCCTCGCGGGTAAGCCCAAGCTCGGATGAGCCCATTATGACGCCGACAGTCCAGCAGTCGGCGTTTTTCCCCTCCGCTATGTCGGCAGGCGTATCCCCTACTTTAACGGCTTCCCTTGGATCGGAAATGCCGAAACGCATCAAATTGTTCCATATCATATATGGATATGGCCTACCCTTGAAGGTTTGATCGGGCGAGATCCAATAATCGGGTGAATATCCGCAACTAGCGGCTTTCGCAACCACCAGTTCCATCATCGCGGAGGTGTATCCCGTCGTGGAACCTATGCGAATCCCCATCCCCCGAAGCGAGGCGACCGTATCCACAACATGGTCCTTGATATCGCAATGTTGTTCAATATTGGCAAATAAAGTTTTTTCGAACACCTCGTATGCCGCCATAATTTGTTCTTCCGTAATTGGGTCCGGCAGCATGGATGCTATAGCCCTCGTATGATCGATTTTCATAAGCCCCATCGGCTTCCTTGCCATCTCGTTGGTTATGTCTATGCCGATGCTTTTGAACCCGTCGACGAAGCCTTTCACCGGGGCGAAACAGCCATAGTCGATCGTGGTTCCCGCCCAATCAAAAATGACGGCCTTAACCGAATCTGCCATTACCCATCTACCTCCAATATTTGCGTATACAAACTTTTTATCGTGTCTTTATTTAACATGGTTGGGTTGTTTTGCAACCTTTGCTGATTCACCGAATCGGTCAGAACATCCAGGTCGGCAGCCGACGCGTTTTTCGGCGGTAGAATGTCCAAGTCCACTAGCAGCTTTTCAAAAATGGATGAGGCTTCAATGTAGTTCTGACCGCCGAGCGCCCCAGCGATTTCGTCAAAGCCTTTCATGTGGCGCCATACTTTTGGCAAGCATAGCGCCGCAGCGTGGCCGTGCGGCAAGCCGTAAAGCGAGGTCAGCTTGTAGCTCATTGCGTGGGGGGCGGTCGTCGTGGTGATGTTGATCGCCTTGCCCGCAAAATGTGCGGCGATGAGCATATTTTTGTTGCCATTGTCCTCATTTTTCAGGTAGCTGTGCATGTGTTCCAGCACAAGCTCAATGGCCCTCTGGGAATATGCGATGCTCTCCGGCGTCGCCTGTTTCGACCACCACGACTCTATCGCCTGGCAGAGCGCATCGAGCATGGTGCATTTTTTTTGGTAAACGGGAAGCGTTTTGAGTACGTCCGGTTGCAATATAACTATATCCGGCAATAATCTTTCGTCGGCGACCGAGTATTTTTCCCCGTTTTTATAGATGGCCGCAAAATGGGTCGCCTCGCTGCCCGTCCCGGACGTTGTGGGGACTGCCATCACGGGAACATCTGCATGGCTGTAGTACTTGATGCCTTTGGCGGCGTCGATGCTGCTCCCACCGCCGATTGCCACAATGAAGCCGCAGCCATTTTTTCTCAATACGTCCACTCCGGCGATGATGTCCTCGTACTGCGGATTGGACGAAAACCCGCTGAACCGGACGTACTTGCATGGGAGTGCAATGCCCAATAAATCAAAGGCGCTGTCGCATACCAACAGCGGATTTTTGCTTTTCAATATTTCAAATGCAGCAAAATCATAAAAGGTTTCCTGCATCATACAGTCCTTCCGTAAATATGAAATTCCTTTCGTTAATATACAATTCTTATCGCAAATATGCAATTCCTATCGCGAATATTTAGCCTGTATAGCAAATATGTAATTCCTAAAGCAAGCAAGCATGCATGCATGCTATGTGCGTTACGCAACGAATCATCTAACCATCGACTTGATTTTGGTCGCGAGCAGTTCCAGCAAAATTACCGACGCGACGACGATAATTGTCGGCAAAGTCCTGACAAAAGTGACAAAATTTTTTTTAATAATAATCGCTGCGATGGGATGGGCTATATTTTTGGCGCAAAACAAAGCCCCTACAAAGCCAAGGATTTTTTTGCGAACATGGATTTTGGCTTTGGGGCCTTGGGGCCTTTTTTATGGGCACTGCCATTTGTTCAACCGACATTTGTAATCAGCTCGCCTTCGTTCGATTGATAGATTTCGTGGATTTTGGCTCTGCTCAACTGATCGGGCGGGCCGTCATATACAATTTGCCCGCCGGTTATGCCAATTATCCTCTTTGCATATTTCAAGGCTACGTCCACTTGATGCAGATTGCATATACAGGTGAGTTTCATCGTTTTGTTGATATCGCTTAAATGATCCATGATGACCTTGGACGAACTTGGGTCAAGGGATGCGATGGGCTCGTCGCACAAAATAAGCCGGGGCTCCTGCATGAGCGAGTGAGCTATGCCGACGCGCTGCTTTTCACCTCCTGACAATTCGTCGCACCGCTTATATGCTTTCTCTGTAAGTCCGAGTTTCGCAAGAATCCCAAAGGCGCTTTCTTTCTCGCTTTCGGTATGATAGCCAACGGCGCCGCCCAATGCGGATTTATGGCCTAATCGCCCGTGTAGCACATTTTTAATGACGCTCACCCATCTTTCACCCATCTTTCCGGTTCTGTAAAACAAAGCGTAAGGCTCTGTTTTACAGAACCTTTGCCTGTATAAATTTAATAATGCACAGTTCTATTTATCGATAGGGGTCATACCATGAATCGTCGGTTCGGACATATCCATAACTGGAAGTCTTTCTATATAGCCCCATAGCGCCCTCGATTTCCGGGTCATAGAATAGAAGAGGGTTGTTTGCCGCTTCTTCCGAGGTGAATAGTTCGGCGATAGCCTCTATTTCTGTTTCGGTTAGCGTATCGCGGTTCACGACGTTCGGGCCGTTAAAAACGGGCGTGGATGCGATAACGACAAATTCGCGCCCGATATATTGATCAAACGGCGCGTCCGCCTCCGCCTTGACGGCGTAGACAGACCCCACCTCGTTCTCTGGGCCGGACACGAGTTCGATGTAAGCCTGTAGCTCGATGTCGCAGAATGCGGCGACCTCGGCGTTTCCGTTGAGCAAATTGACTGTAGAGCCTTGGTGGGAGCCGCCAAAGTATACCTCGTTGAAGAACATATTGCGCCCGCCCTCAATCAAATCATCTTCCGTCAGGTTGTCGTCCTCGAAGTGCGAAATGATCGATGACGTGGGGACCCTGAATCCCGATGTGGAACTGTTGGAAACAAAGGACATGCTTTTGCCCCTTATATTGTCGATGGAAAATTCATCTCCGGTTTTGTACTCATCGGCGTTTTCAACCGGCACGCATAGCCAGGCGAAATATTTGGCGCCGTCCAGCCCCCAGTCTGCGTCGCTGTTGACAAACAGGACGTCAACCGCAGGGTTCCTGTTCCTTGCTTCTATGTAGCCGACCGCGCCCATCGCCATAGCAATGTCCGCAGAGCCGCTTGCGATGGCTTCGATAGCAATCGTATAATCCGTCGTCAGCCTTTCCTCCGCCTTCCTGCCCGTAGCCTGTTCAATAAGCCTGTTGACTTCCTCGCGGATTTCCGCATGGGTGTTTGACGATTCGTTTGGATACCAAACGACGGTGATGAGCCCGGTATTCGCGGCGGGCGCCGGGTCGGCGCTTGTAGTTGTGTGCGCTGCGCTTGTGCTGGTGGTTGTAGTGGGGGCTGCGCTGGTGGTTGTGGTCGTGGCGGGCGCCGCGCTTGCGGTAGTGGTTGTTTCAGGCACCGCGCTTGTGGTAGTAGTTGAAGCCTCTGTGTTGCTTACTGTAGTGTTGGCGCTTTGCGCGCTTGAGGCGCCTTGCGTGTTCGCATTCGCCGCGCGGGCGCTGTTGCTCGGCAAATTAGAGCCGCAAGCAGTTATGCCAACCGCCATAATAATCGTAAGCAGGATTGCCGTGATTTCTTTCATGTGCCTTCGTATAAATTTTATCCTTATCCTTTTTTTAATTTGACAGCATATTCAAAGTCGCACTATCCTATCCATTATGGAATCACAATATTGAGCCTACTTGCACCGAAAGGTAAATTTTATGTATGAATTGTGTAAGATTTCGAATCCTTATTTATCACATATTTTTCACACATTTTTTTTGTATCGTTGCGTAGACGCCTTTTATAACAAGCCAGATATTTAAGTTAACCGGCTGTTATAGTAAGCCAGCTTATTAAGCAAATCGGCTGTAATAACAAATTGACTGTTGTGGCTAATTGTTTTAGCTAATCAAAAACATAGGGGGCAGGGAGGCAGTACATGCCGCGAAAGATATATATGGTTGAGGACGAGCGGAGCCTCAATGTGCTATTGGAAAAGTACCTGCAAAAGGAAGGGTACGACGTGACCTCTTTTTTTGACGGGAAATCGGCGCTCGACAAAATAAAGGACATGCCGGACCTATGGATACTGGATATTATGCTGCCCGACATAGACGGGTACGAGCTGATTGAGCGGATCAAGGGGCACAGCAAAAACACCCCCGTCATATTCATGTCCGCGCGAAACGAGGAACTGGACCGCGTGGTGGGGCTGGAGCTAGGCAGCGACGACTATCTGTCGAAGCCGTTTCTCCCAAGGGAGCTCGTTATTCGCGTGAACAAGCTGATGGAGAGGATTTACGGCGGGGGCCAGGGCATGGACGAGAGCTACCACCTTGACGGCTATGTGGTCAGTAAGAACCAGAGGACGGTGCGCTGCAACGGTGCGGAAATAGCGCTCACGAAGTTCGAGTTTGAGCTGCTCATATATTTGGCGGGCAACAAAAACATCGTATTGTCCAGGGAACAAATTTTGGAAAACGTGTGGGGCTACGACTATTTCGGATCCGACAGAGTGGTCGACGACACCATCAGGCGCCTGCGCAAAAAAATGGAGTTCGTCACCATAGACACCGTGTACGGCTATGGCTACAAATTGGCGGTGAAGCAGTGACGCTATTCAGGTTCAAGTCGCTGACGATGCGTATATGGGCGACGTTTACAGCCGTCATATTGATCATTACGCTGTGCCTGACCATCATATATCTTTATTTTTTCAGGTACATGGATACAAGGGCGAAGACGCAGGATCTAATGGACGTGCATTCATATATAATGTACAGCAGCTTTGACGAAACAATGCGGTTTGATTTGTTTAGGAGCCTACGCGGCGCCTCGCATTTTACTTACTCGAACGGGAACATATACGATATCGCAAGGCCGCCCATGGGCGGGCAGCCCGGGCAACCCGACGGGCAGCCTGGGCGCGCCCCGCCGCCAAACATAACCGGCGGCGCCAGCAGCCCAGCCGCGCCTTTCGACGGCGCCGCCGTCAGGAACTGGATTGCCGGTTTCGCAGCCGGTGGCATGGCTGAAACGCCGTTCCACAAAAAATTCCATGGCATGAATTTTATTTTCGTTATCAGCGCATTGGACGAAGGCGCCTATTTCATTTCATACATGCCCAACGACTACGACGACAATACTATGTACTATATGCTGCTGATCAGCGGCCTGTTTATCATTGTCGGTTTTGTGGCCGCCAGGATCATAGCGAACTATATATCGAAACCGCTTTCTCGGCTCGAGGACTTCACGAAGAGGATAGCGGCCAAGGACTGGGGCGAACCTATAGTCATAAATAATGAAGATGAAATCAGCCGCCTCGCTGCCTCGATGAACAAGATGCAGGATGCGCTGAAGCGGGCGGACGAAGACGAAAAAATGTTCCTGCAGAGCATCTCGCACGATTTGAAGACCCCCGTCATGGTGATTATGAGCCACGCCGACGCTATAATCGACGGCGTCTATGTAGAAACATTGGACAAGACCGCCGGCATAATAAAAGACGAGGCCATAAGCCTCAACAAGAGGATAAAACAGCTCTTATATCTGAACACGCTCGATTACGCGCTGGGGAATCAGGCGGCGGCGTCGGCCATTGCGCTGGAGGATGTTTTGGCGCGTGTAGTGGAAAGGTTTGAGTTGCTGGGCGGCGGCATTGACTGGGAAGTCGATGTGGAACCCGCTACGATAATGGGCGATGAGGAAAAGTTCGTCGTGGCGATTGAAAACATATTAGACAACGCGCTGCGCTACGCAAAAACGAAAATAACCGTCACGGCTAAAAAAGGACAAAAATCTGTCAGGATTGAGATACATGACGACGGGGGCGGCATAGAGCCTGATAACATCGAAAAAATATTTTTGAGCCTGTACAAGGAAAAAACGGGCAACTTTGGGCTGGGGCTGGCGATAACGAAGAAAATCATCACGTTTTTCGGCGGCAGCGTCTATGCCGTAAACAAAGCGGGCGGCGCCAGTTTTATTGTCGAGTACCCGTTGCCATGAGCCTGGCTTATGCCTGTACCTGCTCCTGCGCATGAGCCCGCGCCCAAATCCGCTCCCACGCCCACGCCCACGTCCGCGCATCTGCTCGCGCCCACGCCCGCGCCCACGCCCCCCATATCACACGAAAATCACATATTGTCTTGAAAATTCTGCGGCATTATATAGATATATTGTATTATAACGAACAGGCGAGGGGTTGAGCGCATTGGCAATCGAGGTCATGAAGCGGTATGAAAATAAATATATGGCAAACAGCTATACGTACATGAGGCTACAGAACAGGATATCGCAGGTCGCCGATCTGGACGAGTACTGCAAGCTTCACGGCTTTTATACCATATCGAACCTGTATTGCGACACAGATGATGATGATTTGATCCGGGCGTCAATCGCAAAGCCGCAGTACAAAGAAAAAC
The DNA here is from genome assembly GCA_009777515.1 of Oscillospiraceae bacterium. Classification (GTDB taxonomy): domain Bacteria; phylum Bacillota; class Clostridia; order WRLR01; family WRLR01; genus WRLR01. Next base: position 24,308 of record WRLR01000061.1, read on the forward strand.
TCAGACTCCGGGCATACGGCGTCCCGGCTGGCAATGACATGGTTTTTTTAGAGATAAAGAAAAAATACAATGACGTCACCAACAAGAG
>WRLR01000062.1 GCA_009777515.1 Oscillospiraceae bacterium
CGCACATGGAAGGCGAGCGGATGGAGAGGCTGGGCGAAGTCATCAGTTGGTTCTGTGAGGAAGAGGGCTATACGTTCGCCGCGTTCGGCATCGAAGGGGAGCATTGGAACAGGAACGCCGACGGCGTGCCGGTGCACGCGGACCACATGCGGTCACCCACCAACGCAACCGGGGTGAGGCTTGGCGATTTGGGCTTCTTCTTTGGCATTTCGAGCCACAAGGAGAGGAACTACTATTACTACCCGATGGTCAAGGAGCTGGAGGAGGCGGTAGCTGATTCCGGGAAGTACCTGTGGCACCCGCAGCTCAGCCTGTTGTTCAACGACGAGGAGACCCGCACGATGGCGGACGTCCAGACGGCCATCAGGGACACGGCCGGCGAGTACTGCGCGAGGTTCGTGGTGGGGCAGCTAGACCCCAACAACGACGCCCACTGGGAGGAATACCTGAACACTTTGAATAGAATGGGCAACGTACAATTCGAGGAGATCAGGACGGAAGCGTTCTGGCGCGGCACGAACCAACACATCATCGACGCGTACAACATCACGCGCTAACTGTAAGCCGCGCGCTTTTGCGGCATGCGCTATGTGCGCAGCTACTCATAAGAAATGAAACTATAACGGGCGCCCATCCATAAGTTCACGGATGGGCGCCCTTCTTTGGGTGCACGTACGCCCTTCTCTGGGTGCGCTACGCCTCGCCGCCCTGGGTGCGCGGGCGTCCCGCCCGCACGTACTCACCGTAATCCGGGTACGCAGGCGCCCTCCCTGGGTGCGCGGGCGTCCCGCCCGCATGTACTCCCCGCAATCCTGGTACGCAGGCGCCCTCCCCTGGGTGCGCGGGCGTCCCGCCCGCACGTACTCCCCGCCTTTCTACTCCCACATCCAAAAATCTAACGCGCTTTCCGCAATTTTTCGCGCCTCGCGGGCGCCGATGCGCTCCACGCCCTTTTTGTCGGCGGCAGCGTCGCAGTAGTCGGCCCGCGTGAACTCGAAACGAATCTCCATCGGCAACAGCGGTTTAAACGGCTTTATCGCTTCGCGCTTTTCCACTGCAGCCTTCGCCGCAACTTTTATCATGTCCTCCGCCTCGCCGTTCGGGACTAGCAGCGCGCTGTTGCGCGACTTGGCCCTTTTGACGGCGGCGACCTCGATGCTGCCGAAGAACTGCGATGCCTCGTTTACAGCCGCCGCGTCGCCCGAAACCATGATCAGAGGCACGCCGAAATGGCCGCAGACCATCGCCCACTGGGCCAGTTCGCCCATCCGCCTTCCGTTGACGATGTAGTTGTAGATGGTGAGGCTGCTCTGGGTGTGGTCAAGAAACGCGCGCAGCGTCCCGGCCATCGCATGCGCGCCAATGAAAAACGATCCTGTATAGCTCTCGTCCAGGATGCCCCACCAGGCCTTGTTGGGCTTCGTGTCGAACTCAGCCCTTTTGTCGAGCAGCTCAAGGTCAAAATTGCCGCCGCCGCCGTGGCTGTCCAGCACCGTCACATGCTCCGCACCGCCCAGGAACGCGCCGTCCACCGCCGCGTTGACGTCAGCCATCAGCCGCTCGATGCTGCGCCGGTAGCCCGGGCTCTGTGTGTCGGAGACCATAGCTGCTGTGTCGATGCCGCTGATACCCTCCAAGTCCGTGTGGATGTAGATTTTTTTCATGATATTTGGCGCCTCCAGATTTATTTGTAGAAAAACCTATACCATATTGGACAGCCACTCGATCAATGCGTTTTCGCGCTCCCTCAAGTCCCCCGCTTCGGGCAAGTACATGCCTTGGGCACGCTCGCCTACGATTTTACCGTCGGACATATACAGGACGCGGCTGGCGCGCGCGGCGACCTTGGCGTCGTGTGTGACGAGCAGCACGGTTTTGCCGTTTTGGTTTATTTCGCAAAAAATATTCATGACATCGTTTGCTGACGATGAATCGAGCGCGCCCGTAGGCTCGTCGCCGAATAGCATGGCTGGCTCGTTGATCAGGGCGCGGCAAATCGATGCCCGCTGCATCTCGCCACCGGAGACTTGCGTAATATCGTTGTCCCTCAGGTGCCCGATGCCTGTTTGCTCCATCAGCGCTCCGGCGCGCTCGTCGATTGTGGGCCTGTTACCGCGCCCGCTGCCAAGGTACGCGGCGACGACGATGTTGTCGAATATCGACAGGTTCCGGAGCAGATTGCCCTGTTGGAATACAAAGCCCATCCTGGTCAGCCGCAGGCGCGCCAGTTCCTTCTCGGAAAGGGACTCGATCAAATGGCCGTCGAAAGCCACGCTCCCGCTGTCGGCCCTGTCCATTCCGCTGACATTATATAGCAACGTAGACTTACCGCTGCCGGAGGCGCCCATGATGCATGCGAATTCGCCTTCCTCTATTTGCAACGATACCCCTTTTAATGCATAGCAGGCACTGCCTTTCCCCAACGCATATGTTCTGACGACCTGCCTTGCATCTAAAATGTAATCCATTACCCTGCACCTCACCGTATTGACCGTTTATAATTTTTATGTGTGTATTTATCGGATGCATACGTATTATAATCAGATACATACGTATTTCAATCAGATACATACATATTTCTATTCTGATATTATGTAGTTGCCACACCTGCCTATCGCCCGCGAGGACAACAGCACTGCCGCCAATACGGCGGCAGCCAGCATGGCTGGGCAGGCGACATATGATATGGCCGGGTCGACGACAAACGGGATTGACGAGGCGCCCATGCCGCTCATCAACGCGCCGATGAGCATCTCGCCCAGCGTGCCCGCAGCAATGGTCCCGAGCGCGAGCCCGGCAAGGAGGCTCAGCGCCGCCGCCGATATGTACTGCGTCCTTATATGCGCGGAAGAAAAGCCGAGGCCTTTCATTATTGTTATCTGCCTGCGGTCCCTGGCAAAGATCATTTTAAGGAACAACGCCGTTATGAACGCCGCTACCGCAGCCGATATGATGGATACGGCCAGCGTAACGGTCTCCAACTGCTTGATTGTGGACGCGAACGACTCTTGTATGTAATCTGCGATGCCGTTAACTTTTGCGGGCGAGAACATAGCGGAGTATTGCTCGCGCTTTTGCGCAGCGTCGGCGCCGTCCGCGAAATCCAACAGCACCGCATACCACAAAACGTTTTCGGGCCTGTACGCCAAATGCGCTTGCGCCGTCCTTCCGCCGTTCGTCAGATCCTGATAGATACCGCTGACGACCAAAGACAAGGGTTCGCCGCCCACTATGACTTCCATGATGTCGCCCGGGCTTTTCTCGTATTCGCGTGCATTTAAGAGTGATAATGCGATTTCGGAATCCGAAGACGGCGCGCTGCCCTGTATGTATGGGACGGGGAACACAGTGAAGTCGCCGTTTTGGATATTGATGTTTGTATAAGCGCCGTCGCTGTTTGGCGTTTTATATGAAGCAGTGACCCGCCCGGAATATGCCTTGACGTCGCCGTCGGCTGCCAGCGATTCCAGCGCGGCGGCATAACGTTCGTCGATATTTTGGCTGTACCTCAGCGTGATCAGGGCGTCGCATTGGCCAATGCCCATGTAGCCAGAAAAACCCGGCTTGTTGATTGTATTCAAAAAATTTGCCGGTACGATTATCAGGAACGTGCATAGCATAAAGACCATGATTGGCGTTATATAGTGCCGCAGACGGACAATGACGTCGCGCGCGCCAAGCGCTATGTTTATATTTGGGATTAGGCCCCTGCGTACGGATAATATGCGCCGAAGCCCGCCGGCTTCGCTTCTCGCCGCTCGTCCCGCCACCCCTGCCGTTCGCTCCGTCACCCTTGCCGCTCGTCCCGCCACTCCCGTTGCTGCGCCGCCCCTGATGGCCTCGACGGCCGAAACATTGCGCAGCTTACGCAGGACCAGCGAGCATTGCCCCGCGACAATCGCGTAAACGGATGCCGCGCCGATCAGTGGCAGGGCTGCGGACCATATGGACGCAGCAGCGCTTCCCATATATAGGCTTATGCTTTGCGCGAATAGAGCGCCAAACAGGAGCGACATAAAAAACCCTGCGGCGCAGGCCACGCCGCTCAGCATATTGTATTTTGACTTGTACAATTTGCCGATATAGCGCGGCGCCAGCCCGATGGCCTTCATTACGCCGATTTCCCTGTACTCCTCTTCCAATGTCGCGACAATTGTGAAACGGAGGCACATGGCTGCGATTAGTATCAGCATGGCGCCCGTAAAAATAAGGACAACTGCGGGCAGCCCGCCCGTCATGGCATTCATCAACCGAATGATCGGCAATGTGATCGCAATGCCGGACGGCAGGCCCGCGGCGAGGTAGTCGGTTTCAAATTCGATTGTTTTTGATGGGTCGGCTAGTAAAAACTCAACCATATACTCCACTTCGCCGGTGTGTTCTTTCAACCGGTTGTAATCGTCCTCGTGCACCAAAAAACGTTTGGACGATACCAATGAAGCGTTCATCTGCGCGTCCCTGATGAAACCGGAGACAACGAATTTTGCTTCAAAATGCCCATCCCTGATGATTATATCGTCGCCGACCTTCAAGCCGTAAGCGTCGATGGCATAAATCGGGGCGGCTATCTCCCCGGGGCCGACCGCTGCAGGTAAGTTGTTCAAGTCCAGAAGATAATCAAAGCTTGGGCTCTGGGTTACGAAACTGTTTTCCATGACGCTTCCGGCATAGGGTTCCGGGTTTGCGCCATAATATATGAAGCTATTGTCTATGCCCAGCATTTCTAACGTCTGCTGTGATAATACCAGTGGATGCGCGGCGGAAAAGCTGTCGATGGCGCTTTGATCTGCCACATCGGTCACCATTTGCATATAATGAGGCGGGACAGCGTCTTCAAAAAAGGCGTCCATCGACCCAAGCATTTCGGATATGATATAAAAGGCGCCCGCCACGAGCATAGATGCGACGGTCACAAACAAGCATAGCAGGATATTTATAGCCTTGTTTCGCCCAATATCGTTCCGTAACATTTTTTTTAACATATAAAAGACCATGCACAAACTGTGCACAAATAGTCATGAAAAAAGCATGGTCCTCGCGCCACAGTTCTACCCTTTCTAGTATTTTCACGCTCATTTACACCAATTCTTTTGGCGCGCCTATTTAATGTCCGGGATGTTTGTCCTCCGCGCTGTGGTTGTGGTAGTGTCCGGCTGCGTGCATCCTGTTGTGCAGCGCGCGGTGCGCCCCAGATAGCGCGGCAATGGCCAGTTTGAACTGCGCTTCCTGCGCTTTTGTGGCGAGCGACTTCACGTATGCGGTCGCGCCCTCTATTTGATCTAATATGGTGGCGGCGTCCGGCCCGTTGAATAGCGGCTTGCCGTCCACAATGACGAATATGGCGCTTGTGTGGGCGGTAATGACTTCGGGGCTGCCAAAAGCGCTTCTGCCACCGTCGCCGCCGCTCCCATCGCCGCCGCCGCTCCCTGCGCCGCTCCTGACGGGCCCCGCCGCGACGGGCTTGCCTCTCACGCGCAGCGCCAGCCATGCGCTGTCCTTTATATTGACGTCAAAATGGCCGCTCTTCTCTCCGATCAAGCCGTCGAACTTGACGCCGTCCACCGTTTCGCCGTTCATGACCAGTTCGAGCGATGTGATCGGCATAACCGCCGACGCGACGTCCCACTCGACGGCGATCCTGGCGCCGCCTGCCGGTATCTGGACTGCCCCGCCCAGGCGAGCAGCGCCTGCAGGCAACTGCTCCATTCCATCCAGTCGGGTGTTCTCTACCCGCATGTCGACCAGCGCGCCCGACGTTGCGAACGTCCTGCCCGAGGCGACCGCGTCTTTCCATGTCTGGTATGTCAATGGCCCGTCCAGCAGCGCGTACGTCCGCATCTCCCCGATGGCCGTCCCGGCGCTCATCTTGTCCGTGCCGCCCACCGCTGCGACATGGTAACCGCAATTCAAGTAGCGGTACCAGTCGGACAGATAGTACGGGCTGATGCCGGGGCCGCCCAATAGGACGGTCTCCACCCCGTCTATCAACTCCGACACGATGGCTGCGGCCGCTTCGGCGCGTGGGAACGGGAAGTGGGGTATGATGCTCAGTCCGTTTTGCGCGCGGCACTGGGCCGCCCACTGGGTCAGCGTCATTTCCATGGGATCGCCCAGCGCCGACTCGTCCGGGCCGTCCGTCGTGAGCGGCAGGATCATGGCGCCGTCGTAGCCCAGCAGCGAGATGTGGCCCAGGAGGTGCTGGCGGTTTTCTGTCCCGACGCGCACCATGTGCTCGCCGTTAGATATCTCGCCCGCCCCCGTGAAGTCGCCGATGTTGGTAAACAGCTCGCCCCACTGGCTGGCTAGCAGGTTCACCACATTGACCCCCTCTGCCTCGCCCTCCAGTAGCGCGGTCTGCGGCGAGAGGAAGTGGACATGCGTGTCGGCGGTGACCCAGCCTTTGGAGCGCCAGTCGATCACCCTGTCCAGCGTAATGCGGATTTCCTCCGTTTCGGGCCCGATGACGAAACGCTTTCGCTGCGGCTTTGTTTCAAATCCCTTGGACACCTCGAAGAACACCTCGCCCAGCGGCAGCAGGTATTCCGCCGTGCCGTCGATGTATGTGCTCCAGTGGTCGCCGCGCACATTATCCGCACTGTAGTCCTCGAACCAGTATGGGTTCGGGATGCGGTGCCGGTTGCGTGGCGGCAGGTATTCGCCGGCGGCGCCGTGGGCGTGCACCTTAACGGGCACCGGCGCGCCGTTCTTGTCGCGGACCCTCAGCGTGACATAGCGCTCCGCTGGGATTACGCGAAAAGCGGGCGCTACGACCTCCCCGTTGGCGTATAATAACGCGTCCTCATGCGCGTTGTACTCGACGATGTATTGCTTGCCCGCTTCAGCGCCGGAGACGCGCGCCGCCCCGCTCGCTTCTATACCAGATATGCGCGCCGCCTCGCTTGCTTTCGCAGGTGAAGCCGGGCCGAACTGCTCCCACGCGTCGTTGGGGTAGAGCAGGCGCGGCGTCACGGATATGATATGACCGAGGTCGATGTCGACAAGCTCCAGCGGGCGCTTCTGATCGCCGCCGTTCAATGTCATGACGGCTTTTTGGCGCCTGCCGTAGCGCAGCGGGTGCGACGCGGTGTCGCCGGCTGTGATGGCGAACAAGAACACGTTCCCGCCTTTTTTTACTATGTCAATGCTACTAATCGCCTTGTCCGGCGTCGGGTTCTCGTAAGCGAAAACCCACTGCCGGAGCGGCCCGTCCGAACCTTCCGGCACCACGCGCGTCTGGCTGTGCCCCCACGACGATTCTGGCATTGCACCAACGCGGGTTTCATCTGTTACTGTCGGTATAGCCCGGCCGCGCGTGTGCGGGTGGGCCATTAGCGCGCCCTGCCCCCAACTGACGCTCATGTCGTTTATCTCCATCCGCGCCCTAATGGGCACGGCGATCTCCGTGCCGTCGCTGTAATGGATTATGTAGTCGCATATATGCTCCATGAGGCGGGGATCGCCGCGATAGTTGCGGAAAATGCCATATTCGCCCGGCGTAGGCGGCGGTGTTTCGGACGCATGCAGGAAAACCAGGTAGCGAGCCGTGACTGACGGTAAATTCACTTTATGTGTATTTTTGTTCACATAGATAAATTTATCACCGCAGTCAAAGGGCATGCCCCAAAATGTATGCGCCCCAAGCGGGAGGCTGTCTATGTGTTTTAACGTCCCCTCGCGGATCCCGGCGCCTCCCGCCGCCGCTTCTGCAGCCGCAGCAACCGCTTCCCCTGCCGACAGGTTACGCCCATCAAGGGCAATGGGCCGAAAATGTGGCGATGTAAACATGGCATTCTCCTTAAATTTATACTGTTTAGGCAATTGCGAAAGTCGCGGACGAACACTGTTCGTCCCTACACATCGTGATGCATAATAAAAATATGACTTTATTTCGTATGTAACAACTGCTGAACGTCTCGAATACCTACTATTACAATTACCTATTTATACTGTTAATAATGAAATAATAATTTTAATGTGGACTCGATCAATAACAGTTGGATGGTAGTTCTTTCGGGGGCGTGTCCAGCGGTTGATTGCGGCGCGCCTTGACGCTGTATATCCTTTCGTGTGTCTTAACGGCGGCTTCAAACATTTCCTCGTACGGGCGGTGGCAGACGTCCACGAAACCGATTATCTCGCTTTCGCCGTCATAGCGGCCAAGCGCGGCCTCGTCGCCGATGCAGAAGTAGTGGGTTCCCAGCATCGAGGGCATAGCGGCGCTCTGTTCTGTGTAATATTGGTATGCAACGCCGCGTTCCGCTGCGCTCTCCGCCGATCGCAGCGCGTTTCCAAAACAGCCCCTGTCGCACGACCCGTGGTGGTACTCGCCGATCAGGCACGGTTTGCCGCAGCGCTCCAGGATGTTTTTTACGTCGCTCTCACGTGGCTTGTTTCTGTAGCAGTTGATGGAAAATACGTCCACATGCTCCATGCCCATAAACATCGTGTCCGTGGACAGGAACGCGTAGCGCATGCCAAGGTTCAAGTGGTTCGGGTCCACGGCGCGGAGGGCTTTTGCCGGTGTTGCGACATAGCGTTCCACCATCATCTGTGAAAAAGTCTTTAGATCCTCAGCGCCAGCGCCAGCGCCCGCGCCCGCATCTGCCGTTGGCAGATCGCTAAGCGTCAGGCCCAAAAACCGCTCCTCGCTACCTATGTCAATGCCCCAGGCCTTCGACGCTGCGCCGCTGTCGCCATATTTTTCTATCAGAAAAGCCCAGAGCGCGCGCTTGCTGTCGAACGGCACATCGTAGCGGAACATCTCGCGCGCCAGGCTGATATCCTCCGAAAAGCCCCACTGCGGCTCGTTCCGCATGAAGTAGCCAATGAGGCGCGGGTCCCCTGCAAAACTTTTAAGCTGCTCCGCAAAAGCGTCGCTGTTGGCCGCGTACTCGTCGCTGAAGACATCGGGGAAGTCCCTAAATATCAGCCTCTTCGTCGTAGGGAAATCCCTCAACGGAATCACATAGGCCATTTCAGTCCTTGCGATGATCTCCGGGTCGGACCAGTTCGCGATGGTGTTGAAGCCCATTTCTTTTAGCAGGTACTCCGTTATGGCGCTGTACGCGTCCAGCCACCCGTCCCCGAACACCCGGATCATGTTCACCCTGTAATAGTCGATGCTTACCATCCGGTCGCCCCCGAAATGGCCGGGGGACTCGCTGAATGCATCCGCGTATTGCTTTTTATCGGGCAGGCTTGCATATAGCGCCTCGATGCCCGTCAGCACAGAGGCAGTGTTCGTGCCGACACAGTCGGGGCCGACGCTGAAGAACGCGTAACCATCGGGGTCGACAAGATACCACACATCGCCATCTTTTTGGACGGCAAAATATCCTGTCCCCTGCGTGAGTTTGTTGTTCTTGTCGCCCCCCCATTTGGAATAGCCATAGCGTTCGGGGAAGGGCATGCCCAAGGATTTACTCTCTAACGCTTTTTTATGCAAAGCCGTCAGCCTGTCGGACATCTCTTTCGCGTCGGTGGTCTTGCCCGGCCACCCGCGCGATGCCACCTGGCCAAACTCGTCCACGGCGGGCGCCGGGTCGATGAGCGCCGTATCCGGCATTGTATCGGTCAGGTATGCGTTATGCACGATGATTTTCGCGTCGGTATAAAATTCCCTGACGCGCAGGCGGATGGCCCCGACCTCACTCGCCGCCAGCGCCGTGCCGGACACGAAGGTCTTCATGCGGCCCGGCGTGCGGGCCTTGAATACCTGCCGGTTGTCCAGCCATTCTAAATCGTAAGGCATGACCGCGCGGACGCCGGGTATGGAGGAGGTCGTCATTCTCATATTTCCTATGCTCGTGTCGTCGGTTGCGTCTGCGCCCTTCTTAAAAAAATGTATTTCAATCGGCAGGTGCATATCGGCTAATGTGGTGATGTCCAGAACCAGGTAGCGCACACCCGACAAATCAGGCAGTTCCGCGATGTCGATGTATCCGCCTGCCGGCGTGATTGATAGTTCCATCCCTGCGGCGATGTCCGCCGAGGATATCGGTTTGCGGGGCATAAGTTTTAGGTTGAACATTTTGGCCTCTTTTCTCATTATAAAAAATCTGCCATGGCGATTTTTTACGAATAATCAGCGCACATAAAATACCGGGTACGCGGACGCACAATGTGCGTCCCTACGAGTGCGGCGGTCGGCTGGCAATTTGTCAAATGCCGGTCAGCCGCACCGCGCCGGGTTCGGTTAGGCTGACGGCCACAAAGGGATCGTATTGGGACAGCGTCATCCTGATGTCCCCGTGCTTTACCCAGCGCCCTCCCGCATACTCGCCTTTCTCCGCTTTGACATTTTTCGCCAGCGGGTAAACGGCGTTCGGGGTAGAGACGCGGATTTGGCAGCGATAGCCGCACATGTACAAACCGCCGTCTTCCGCGTCGATGATGATGCACTGGCCGCCGGCGTTCCCGTTGATGTCCACCCTCCGCCCGGCGATCTGCGCCGTCTGCGAAAACCGCGCGCCCGGCTCGAGGGGCATGAACACGCTCGCGCGCTCCGTCCCGCCGTACAGGGCCAGCAGCTCCAGCATGGGCGCCATGGCCGCGTACGGTTCGTACAGCCCCTTGTAGGCTGGCCCGCGCGTGCCGTCGTCATTGACGAATGGCTCGTACGGCTGCGGGTACGACACGTTCAGCGCCCATGGGGCGAAGATCGGCGACCCGAACATGCCGACCGAAAGGAACGCCTGGCGCGCCGCCATGCCGCTGCAGTCGCTGTTGCACTCCGTAAGGCTCGGCATGTTGCGGCCGATGCGGTACGCTTCGAGGGCGGACCACAGATCGTTGGTGGACCTGCCCGGCTGGACATACATGTTCAGCCCACAAAAATCGATGGCCGGCACCTCGTCGAGGTAAGTGGCGACGTCCTCGCCGGGGGAGCCCCCGACAATGTTGTCCTGGAGCTTGCCGCCGACAAAGTTGACGAACATCGGTAAATCGTACTCGGCGCGCCCCGCGTCGGTCAGCGGGCGCAGCCACGCCCTGCACAAGCGCTGCGCCGAAAACAGCAGCTCATCGCTATGGCCACACGCCAAAAACGTCTCCTCGGCGAGCGGGTGGTGGTCGCGCCAGTAGTGCCTGTTCTGCCTGTCCATGCCGAACAGCGCTATTTCGTTTTCGACCTGGATCATGACGACCGTGCGCTCTTCGCCGTCCACCTCGCTGAGGTGGCGCATGAACGCTTTAAAGGCCGCCGTCTCAGCTTCGACGATAGCCGGGTGCTCATAGCACGCGCAGTTGTGGTGGCTGCGCCCCAGCCCGTCCACGGCGCGGGGGTACGCGCCCTCGTCCTCGATGATATACTCCGGCGCGTATACATTGCCGACGAGATTGTCATACATGTTGCCGTTGGCGCTGGCGTAATGCCCGAACCATCCCAGCACGGCCTTCATGCCGTGCTTTCTACACATCGCTATCACGTGGTCGGGGTAGGAAAAATCATACTTGCCATGCGCGTATTCCACGCACGACCATTTTATCGGGACCTTCATAGCATTCATCCCGATGTCCCGCGCGGCCGGATACAATGCGTCGTATGCGTGTAGCGTTTCCGCCGTACGACCAAGCTCGATGTCCCACCAGGGTATCTCGCAGGTCAGCGCGACAAACGGCTTTCCGTCGGCGTACAGCACGCGCTTGCCGCCTGCCGTCTCGAACCGGGGAATGTTTTTCAGCATAATGTACCTCTTTCTATTATGAAAGTCGTCGGTTCGGGGAAGCGCGGTTCCCCTCACCTTACGGGCGTGAATCGCCCGCACGGCGCGTTGCGCCGCGATAGTCATCACTACTAAAGATTCGTGCAATATTGGTGGCTGGCACAGCCGTGATGACTGTTTACTTGATGTTCGACGGGTAGGCGAACTCCTGCCCCAATATCTGCTTGTTCCTTTGGAAAATCACGTCGCGCGCGTCGATGACCTGATCGATGCCCATGCTCCTCAGCTCCTCGAGCGATTCGAGCCAAATCCGCTCGCACTCCTCCGCGCTGGAGGCGCACATCATCAATGGCAGTTGGTTGTCCCAATAGGTGTTGGCCTCCGCGTTGATGGCCGCCTCGTCCGACCCGCCCTCCAGCACGATGCTGTTGAAGGCCAAGTCATTGTATGCCCATTCGGCGAAGTAATCGTCGATCTCCTCGCTCCACTTGTCGCGCGGGGTTGTCGGCTTGCGGTCGTGCGACTGCAGCAGCGGGATATTGTAGAACCACCAAAAATCGGAGAACCCGGCGTCGCTGGTGGCGCTGGAATTGGCCAGGACTTCTTCCTCCCAAGCTGCGGTCCTGCGGACATGGCCCGGGAAATCAGGATCCCACTCCCAATGGATGTCTTCCAGGCCGTACGAATACGTCATCTGCCCCTCTTCCGTATAGCTCCAATAGAAGAAGTTGATGCAGCGGTCGGGGTGCTCGGCCTTGGAATTGATCATCGCGACTGTCCAGCCCGCGAGGGCGCGCGGCGTCATGTGGGGCCTGTCGCCGTTGTCGTTCACAAATGGCCCGCAGGGCTTGAAGTACGCGTCGGGGTCGGCCTCGTTCAGGTTCATCGCCTCGCCCTTAAAGTCGGATATCTGGTCGATGAGCAGGAAAATCGAGCCGTTCGACATGCGCTCGCCCACCGCCATCCGGTCAAACGTGAAGTTCTCTTCAGAAAACAGCCCTTCGTTATACGCCTCGTTTACCCACTGCAGGGCCTCCAGGTAGCCTGGTTGGAAGCGGCGGTCGGCGATTTTTCCGCTCTCGTCCTCCTGAGGCACATCGAAGAAGTCCAAAATCTTCGAGAATCCGCTCGTGCCGTTCATACCGATGTTGAGCGGGGTGACCTGCAAACCGTTGTATTCGTAATTTGCCTCTTTTACCTTCTTTAACGCGTCCAGCGTGCCGCGCTTGGTGGTGAACTCCGCCATATCAATGCCCAATGCCTCGCATATGTCCGCGCGCACCTGCATCCCGGAGTTTGTGTATATCTTGGTCTCATCCGTTATGTCTTCCTCCCAGGTACCAAACCCGGCGAACGCGTACCATTTGCCGTCGTCCTCGGTGTACCATTTGCGCATCTGCGGCGCGATTATGTCGTTGAAGTCGGGGCAGTGCGCGTCTATCAAGTCGTCCAGCGGGTAAGCCATGCCGAGCGACGAGATTTGCTTTATCTGCGCGGCCCAGATGCCCAAAACTATAATATCGGGCAGCGTGTCGGAGGCGATCATGGCGTTCAGCTTGTCCCACGCATCGCCCGAGGACGTCCATATGTCCAGCGTGACGCCCGTCCTGTTCGTGATGTGCCCGTCCACGGGCTTCTCTACATCCCATACCTTGGACCACCAGCCCTCGGTGACATACATGGACAGCGTCACGGGCGACGTGTCGTTGGCCCAGGACTGCCCGCTCGCCGAGGCGCCTCCGGCGCCTCCTGCGTCGCTTCCACTACCGTCGGCATCGGCATCGGCGTCCGCGTCGGTGTCGCTATCGGCGGCGTCCGCCGCAGCGGCAGCCGTAGTCGCAGCGGCGGCTGTGGTCGCGGCCTCCGTGGCCGGCGGCGTGTTGCTGCCCCCGCAAGCGGCCAACGCGACAGCCAGCAACAGGCAAATAACGATGGAAACATACTTGTTGAATTTCATAAACATCGTAAACCTCCCTTTTTTTTGCGTTAAATATAGCGATTATTTAACTATGATCTATAACCAAAACATTATTAGCCAAAACCTTATGGTAATCCTACATGAGAGCGGTGAGGACGCCGCGTCCTACAGGCGCCTATATGTTCGTAGGGCGCGATGTCATCATCGCGCCGCATAGCGAGAACCCGCAAGGCATGCTCCGCTGCCTCGCCCCCGTCCATCAGCCTTTTATTGAGCCTATCGTGAGGCCTTTTACAAAATATTGCTGCAAAAACGGGTACAGAAACAATATGGGCAGGGACGTCGTCACCATGACAGCCATCTGTATGGTCCGGATGTTTGTGGCGCGGCGCGCCACCTCCGCCGTCGCCTGCCCCTGCAGGTTGGCGACGACGTTGGCGCTCAGGATCATCTTCGACAGGTACACCTGCAGCGTCATCAAGTCGACGCTGGTCGTGTACAACTGGGAGTCCATGAACGCGTTCCAATGCCCCACCGCTGTAAAAAGCGCTATGGCGGCAAGCACCGGCAGCGAAACGGGCAGCACCAGGCGCAGGAATATAAAAAATTCGTTCGCGCCGTCAATCTTTGCCGATTCGATCATTGAATCTGGTATTTCGCGAAAAAAGGATTGGAAGATGATGACGTTCCAAAAACTGAACAATGTCGGGATAATGTATACGAGGAAGTTGTTTAGCAGGTTCAAGTTGCGCAGCAACAAATAGTACGGTATCATGCCGCCGCCGAAGTACATCGTAATCAGGCCCACCCACGCGTAAAACTTGCGGAACATCAAATATCTGCGGGAGTATGCGTACGCGAACATCGACGTCACGAATATATGGCAGATCGTCCCGATTATTGTGCGCATCACAGTAATTTTGAATGATTGGATGAGCTGCTTGTCGGTAAAAACGACCCTGTAGTTGTTCAGCGAAAAGACGCGCGGCCAGAAAATGACCCCGGAGCGCATATAGTCGACCCCGTCGTTGAACGAGCCGACCAAAGAGAACCAATAAGGGAAAAGGCATGCGAATATCACCAGCAGCATCACGAATGAGTTTACGACTGTAAATATCCTCTCGCCCAGTTTTAAGTTCTTCATGGTTATCCCCCACATGATGAATCACATTGCCCTTTGCCTGTGTGGCAGAATCGGAATAGCCCTTTGCCTGTATAGCAGAATCAAAATAGCCCTTTGCCTGTGATCCTGTTTGCTACGAAATTCGCGATGAACAGCAAAATGAACGCCACGACCGACCGCGAAAGCCCGACCGCTGCGGCATAAGAGAAGCGCATCTCGCGTATGCCCACTTTGTAGACATACGTGTCTATGACCTCGGAAGCCGAGATATTGAGCTTGTTTTGCAATATGAACATCTGGTCGAAGCCGGAGTTCAATAGGCCCGATATGCTAAAGATGAGCATGATGACTATAACGCCCGTAATACTGGGCAGCGTGATGTTAAGCATGCATTGGAAGCGGCCGGCGCCGTCGATTTTCGCCGCGTCGTAAAGCTCCTGATCGACGCCTGTTATGGCGGCCAAATATATGACGGCGCTCCACCCCAGCCCTTTGATTAGGCTTGTCAGCACGGCGATTGCGTAAAAATAATTGGGGTTGCCGAGCCACAGTACGGGCTCGCTGATAAACCCGAGCCTGACAAGCAGCGCGTTTATAGCGCCGGTGTCCTGTGCGAGCAGGTTGATGAACATGCCGCCGAATATAACCCATGAAAGGAAGTGCGGCAAATAGGACACGCTTTGCGTCAGGCGCTTGAAGCCGGGCGACCTGACCTCGTTGAGCAGCAGCGAAAATATTATGGGTATGGGGAAGACAATGGCCAGATTTAGCAAGTTGATGAGAATCGTGTTTTGGAGCGCGCTCATAAAGGCTTTGTTCGTGAGGAACTGCTCAAAATACTTAAAGCCCGTCCAATCGCTGTTGAGTATGGGCCCCGTGAGCTTGTAGTTGTTGAACGCGATGAGGATGCCATACATGGGCGAATATGCGAAAACGGCCAAAAACAGTATCCCCGGCAATATCATCAACTGGAGATCGAGCTGCGTCCAAAACCTGCGCAGACCGCGCAGGAACCGCCGGCGCATATCGGGCGCGGGATCGCGCAATACAGTCATATGCCCCCTCCTACATATGTGACATTTTAATAAAATTGTCGTATAAACGCTCAATAGAGTATATGTGTTAATATATTTGTTTGTTTGACGCTTGTCAAATCATTTTATTTATAGATTGTGCATAATTTACGGATCAAGAGTACCGTCCCCCTGATCCGGTGTTGATCTGTTGACAATATATTGGGAATCGTGTAATATATGTCTTGTCGCTTGTGGAGCATGTTTTACGCGGCGCTTGTTTGGAGGGGTTCCCGAGCGGCCAAAGGGGGCAGACTGTAAATCTGTTGTCGACGACTTCGATGGTTCAAATCCATCCCCCTCCATTATTCATAAACCATCTATTGTCAGTTTGAACGCGTCGGTAGGTGGTTTTTATTTGCAAAAATATGCCACGGGGGCTCTGGGGGGCGCTTTGATTGTAATTGGTATAGACCCTGGGTATGCGATTGTCGGGTACGGCGTATTGAAGCACGAGGGCAACAGGTTCACGGTGCTGGACTTTGGGCGGATCACGACGGGGCCGGACACGCCATTCGCGCTCCGGCTGCTTTCCATACACGAGAAGCTGCAACTGCTGTTTGGCCAATACAGCCCGGACTGCGTCGCCATCGAGCAGCTCTACTTCAACACGAACACAAAGACGGCGATCTCCGTCGCGCAGGGCAGGGGGGCGATACTGCTAACGGCGGCCATGCACGGCGCGGCCATATACGAATATACGCCGCTGCAGGTCAAGATGGCCGTGACGGGCTACGGGCAGGCGGACAAGGACCAGATACGCTATATGGTAAAAATCCTGTTGAACCTCCGCGACGCGCCCAAGTCGGACGACGTCGCAGACGCGCTCGCCGTGGCCGTGTGCCACTCGAACACCCACGGGATAGAGAACGCCGCAAGGGCAAACAATATCCGCGTCTAGCAATCGGTCAAGTATTTTTATATTGGTATATTTAAGGAGCCAAATCATGTTTGCATTTATAAACGGCAGGCTGGATTCGATCAGGGGCGACAGCGTTGTCATAGACGCCGGGGGCGTCGGCTATCGGCTGCTGACCGCGCCATCCATACTCTCCAGGCTGCCCCCCGTCAACTCCGAGGTCAAGCTGCACACGCATTTCATTGTCCGAGAGGACGCCCATACGCTGTACGGTTTCATCACAAGGGACGAGCTGGGCATGTTTGAGACGCTGCTGTCCGTATCGGGCGTCGGGCCCAAAGCGGCGCTGTCCCTCGTGTCCACGCTGCAGCCGCCGCAGTTCGGGCTCGCCGTGCTGACCGAGGATTACAAGCTGATATCGCAGGCGCCCGGCGTGGGCACAAAGCTCGCGCAAAAAATCGCGTTTGAGCTGCGCGACAAGATGAAAAAAGAGCTGGCCGGCCCCAAAGGCGGCAGGGGCGCTTCGCCTGGCAGTGGCAGCGCGGGCGACGGCATATTCGCAATAACGGACGCCGCTGGCGCTTCTTTTGTCGATCACGGAAAGTTTGGCGAAGCCGTGGAGGCGCTGATTGTGCTGGGCTGCTCCGCTGCGGAGGCGAACGGCATCGTGTCTGCCGTGTACAAGGAGGACGCACCGCTGGAAGACATAATACGCTCTGCTTTGATGGAGCTGGGGCATTGATGAAAAATATGGCTGCGAGGTGGGTAACCCATGCATAAACGTATGAAACTGATTTGCTGCGACGTCCTGTTCCGCATGGCTTGCCGTGCGGCGGCGCGGTCGAAGAACGTCATCGACATAGATTTTACATTGCTGCAGTCGCACACATATCCCGACCAACTGCGCGACGAGATACAGGGGCTTATCGACAAGGCGGACGCCTACGGCGCATATGAGGCCATCCTGCTGGGATACGGGCTCTGCGGCAACAGCACGGCGGGCCTCGTGGCGCGGGGGCTGCCGCTGGTGATCCCGCGCGCGCACGATTGCTGTACACTTTTTTTGGGCTCGCGCGAAAAGTTCGTCGAGTGCTTCGGGGAGCGGCTTAGCGCCCAGTGGAGCTCCCACGGCTACCTGGAGCGCAACCACGAGCATAAAGGCGGGACGGATATCAACAAGAGCCTCGGCTTGGACAAGGGCTACGCCGATCTGGTCGAGCAGTACGGAGAGGAAAACGCCGAGTACATTTGGGAGACACTGCACCCAGCGCGCAGCGTCGGCAAGGAAGAGCGCATATATATCGACGTGGCGCCGTTCGACGGCCCGGAAGACGGCGATTATCATTATAAAAGGTATGCCGCCGCCGTAATGGCGGAAGCTGCGCAAACCGCAACTGCAGCTGCGCCGGATGTAGCAGGCGCGCAACCGGAAATACAGCGCCTGGAGGGTTCCACCCGGCTCATCGACATGCTGCTGGACGGCGACTGGAACGACGAGGAATTCCTCATTGTCCCGCCCGGTAAGTCCATCGCCGCCGTATACGACATGGAACAGGTAATAGCCGCGACAACAGACGCGGCGCCAGGCGCCGCAAAAAGCGCCACTCCCGTGTAGGATAGGATATCCGGCGCCCTATATGTTGTTTGAATTTCGGCGCGCCGAGGGCGTAACGCCCTACGGGCGCCTATGTTTCCGTAAGTTGCGATGTCATGTTGTCGGCATGTGTCAGAAATACGTTTATTGCTTCTGGTAATGATAGATCATGATAAACAAATATATTATCATGCGTCGGATTATTGGAATAAGTCGTTAAGGGTAACTTCGGACTGAACGGTGGCGCGGTATCCTTTTTCCGTTAAACCATACGTTGTTACCATGGTAAGGCAAGGAAAACATTAGGCTCGGTATATTCTTAAAAGATGGCACAGTTATCGGTGATGTTGCGTTACAAAGTCTCGACAGTAAAAACCGTTGCTGTTCCATCGGCATGGGCATAGCAAAAATTGAAAACCGCAACAAAGGCTACGGCAAGCAAGCCGTCACGCTGATACTCGAATATGGTTTCAAAAATGTCGGCATGGAACGGATTACGGCAAACACGCTCGAAATCAATATCCCCGCGCAGAAATCACTTGAGGGTCTGGGGTTCGCGCTAGAAGGCCGGGAACGCAAAGCCGTGTATTTTGGTGGCAAGCGGTATGACAGATTGATTTACGGTTTGCTTGCCGAAGAACACTTACGAGAGGGTACGTTATGAGCAGGAGCATATACACCTTAAATTATAAGAACATCGAAAAAACGTACAGCCCTCATTTGTCATACCGCGACACAGTTCAGCCCTTTATGCTATTCTATATACAAGGGAGGCGGCAAGGATAGCCATGCCGATGCCTTCGCGGAACAATTCGGCAGGCAGGCAGCCAAGACTCTAAAGCGGATTCGAAAAGTCGCCGGAGGTCGAAATGCAATGAAAAATATATTGTTATTTAGGGAAGGGAAGCGTAGAGGAGAGGAATGAAAAAGATAATCACTATTCAACATACACAATCGGTACACCATACTAATGGCATGATTGGGTCATGGACGGATTGGGAACTATCCGACTTAGGAAAAGAACATGCGGAAAATATCGGGCGCAAGCTGTCTGCAGAATTGAAAGGGCAAACCTATAAAATCTATTCGTCCGACTTGCTCCGCGCCAAACAGACCGCAGAGCCATTGGCGCGATACATGGGCGCAGATATAAATTATCTTGAAAAGCTCCGTGAGCATAATATAGGCGAAGCTGTTGGAAAATCGAAACAATGGGGAACAGAAAACGCACTGCCTGTAAATTCTTTCGATGACCGTTTGTTTCCCAGCGCTGAATCATGGCGTGAGTTTTGGGAGCGGATTTTGGATTTGCACCAGGATATTATTGCTGATGAGGCGGATAATATTATCCTTGTTGCACATGGCGGCACATTAGCTGTTTGGCATCAGATTTGGCTCGGCTCTGACATTCAGGATTGCAAGTTCGGTTCGGCGGGCAGCGTGTCGTTCATGGAACTAAGCGACAACAGCGAGCGCACTATTACTCGGCTAAATGACATTTCATACACCGAAAGTAAAAGCCGCCGCCGATTTCATATGTGATACCAGCGACAACGACGGCATGGCAAAATGGCTGGAGGAATATGTGCTATGAGATGACTGTTTGTTTTATCCGTCACACACAATCGGACAATACCGAAATATTTTCTATAGCGTTGGAGACGAATGAAATTGCCGACGATATTTAGACTGTCGCCGAAAAAGTTTATTACGGCTCAAATAAACATGACATACTGTTGTCGTGTTTGGTTTGATATGATAAGCAGACGGTAGAATATAAAAATTAAGCAGAGAGGAATACGGCGTTATGAAAATGGATTTTTCTGCGAGGCCACAAATAATTACCGAAAACTGGTGTGCTTGGCAGGATTTTTTGACAGCCATGCCGTCATTGGTTTTCGTCGTCACGGGCTGGAAGTCGAACGGGAAAGAAAACGCCTGCTTGCAATCATGGTCGTCTTTTATGGGAAGCGCACCGGCATGGGGCGGAACAGATGACTTTTTTTGCATCATGCCTGTTTCAAGAGTCGGGCATATGTATCAATCGTTGAAAGAAACCGGTTGCTGTGTGCTGAATTTCCCTACATATGATATTTATGGCCGCTGCATAAAGACGATAGGCAATAATGAATTTGATACGGACGAAATCACCGCAGCCGGCCTTACTGCGGAAAAGGCTATGAAAGTCAACGCGCCGCGGATCAAAGAGTGTTTCCTCAACATTGAATGTGAATTTATGTGGGAACATGATCTTTCCGAAGGAATCAACGGAACAGTGGTTGCATTGAAAGCCGTCAACATTTGTATGGATAGCGACCGCTACGATCAGAGCAAGCTCGGCAGATACGGAAAGACCGGCTATTTATATCAAATAGACCAGCCAACCAATCCGGAAACAGGGGAGAAAACGCCGGTCATGGTCGGGACATTGGAAATAAATGAATCTATTGCGTGGGATACGAGATAAACGTGAACACCCCATTGGAATACGGATATACAAGCAGACGAGCGCGGGAATGGATCGTATACGGGAAAATGTCCTCAAAAACAGCGGAATATTTGTGCGGGAGCTTGAAAATCTGAACAAAATCGGGATGTCGATCATCGGCGACAAATTCGCCAAAGACCATTACCCTGAAATTAATAATGAAGCGATAAGAGATTTTTTGAACCGGAAAAATTTTTACATCGGCAAAAATTGCCCGATAAACGAATCCGTATATAATGGTGAACTGCGAAATGAGATAGCAGGGGCGTTTGCCCGATTGAAAGCTATATATATTTTATTAAGAAAATCGTTACAATAAAAGGACAATATCCATTGTGGCGAATGTGCTGATATTCCATGCGCGCAGCTACGACAATACTCGTGTATCGACCTCGACTGCGGCGACAATCCTCCGGGAGCGTCGCTACAAAATACAAAGACGCGACGCCATTGTTATTAAAAATCGCAGAAACGGCAACAGGCTTGTCTTCGAAGTAGACGATATACAAAATCAACAAAATGTACCTCATCGCCGAAAAAATCGAGATAGAAATTAGCGCCGTTGTCAATGTAATTAATGATTTCTTGTTTTGTCACTTCGCCGCCCTCCCATAAAATTCACGCAACAACCTCAAATAATCGGGCAGTTTCATTATGTCGGGTTGATGAAATTCAAAAACAACGCCGGAACATTTCTCTATTTGCTTCCCGTTAATAGCGTAGGTTTTTCTCATTTTGCAATTTTCTTTCTTGGGACTGCAATTGCAATCGCCATGTGTGCCGATGAAGACACTTTTGATATGCTCCGGCGCATTTTCTATGTATTGAGTGTGCTTATCTACATTATTAAAGAACAACCGCAGAACGATACCGTCGTCACGGATAAATATCCGAGCGGCGACTTGCTTTGATTTTGTACCCAATTTGGAATAAATGACCATATAGCGTCCCCAGCAAGCGCCCCAACCAATGTGTCCGCCGCAATCGTAATTTAACTCAGAAATATTTTTGCTAAACGCTAAAATGAAGGCTTTATCAGGTTCGGAGATAATGCTGAACCGTTCCTCCGTCAATCGTTCTTCAATGCTTTTTTGAGGTTCAGAGAGCCTATACGATGTAATCGCTTCTTTAATCGTTTTCCCGTTATTAAGACTCAGCCAATATTTAAATTCGCCGCAATGAACTTCCGGCGAAAATCCCTCTATCGCCTTTCTGAAAAAGGTACGGTATCTCTCCGGCGAAACAGCAGCCTCGCCAATTATGGTGTTTTCTGTGAGTTTTTCAGCCATTTATCCCACCCCCCTATAACTTCTGGCACACCGGGCAGAAATAGATATTCCCGCCCAAGAACGCTTCACGCTTCAGCCCGCTGCTGCAAACGCGGCAGGGATACGCAAGCGTTTTGCTCGACAGGAAAGTTTGGTAGCCACCCTCTTTACCGAACAGGTCTTTTTCGGTATCGCGTCCGCCTCCGTCGCGCATTTCTTTTAATGTGGATACAGTGGCATGATATAAGGTTTCCCGTTCAGTATCCGACAAAGCCTCCGCTTTGCGTTTGGGATGGATACGAGCGTTGAACAATATATCTTGCAAAACTCCGTTGCCAAGACCGGGTATACGCTGTTCTGTGGCAAGCAACGCCTTGACGCTGAGGGATTTTTTGATACCCTCAAATAATCCGCAAAATACGCCTTGCCAAACGCTTCGGAAAACGGGGACGGCTTTTCTCTGCCGACATTGTAGTAAAAATCGTCACGCGGTTCATCGGGGAAAGCCATCATGCCACCGTACATTTGAACGGTGCAGCAGAGAGCGGAACCGTCGTCAAATTCAAGCAAAAGCTGATGTTTGTCGGGGCGCTTCTCACCCGCGCTGAGATAACGGCCCCGGACGCCGTCAAAAAACGAGACGATCATCCCGTCCGCGTGCATTTCAGGCCGACCGCCATATGCGGCTGTACCGGTGACTTTTCTTCCGGCGAGCTTTTCGTTATATAACGCCGGGTCGCCGGAATACCATGCGAAGCCGTGGGGCGAAGTGTTCGCCGCCGCGCTGATGATGGTTTTGCCGACAAAGACTTGGTTGAGTTGGTTGGCAAGCGTGTAGGCTTCAGGTAGTTCGATCATTTTTTTCCCTCTTTCACTCGATATCCATTTTTTCAAGAGCATACCAGTAAGCAACTCTCGGCATTACGGTTGCTGTTATGCCTGCCCTTCGACTGACGGGAAAAACCGCGACGCCGCCTGATGGGTGGCGCGGTTTTGAGCGGCAGAAAACGGGACGGGATTTTCGAGCGTGAGCGAGAAAAGCACGGCTCGTTTTCACAAGGAGGGTTGGCATACCGCATTCTTGTCGTTCAAGATGGATTAACATAGCCATATCGCTAATCTTGTCCATGTTGGGATGTCTTTAGGGTAACTCTAAAACTCCGCGCTGAACATATAAGCAGTGCTATATTTATCGCATCCATCAAGAAATACTTCCGCAGTCCAATACTTATCAGGATACGGTATGTTTACGCCTTGACCGAGCATCGTATCTCTGGTGATATTGTACATGACATCCCAACTTTTATGCAAAACATCCATATCGCCGGAAAAAATAGAAAAAGCGAATTGCGAAAGGAACGGCGGTCCCGCAACAAAATCGTTGACATCCCTATTTGGCACAAAGTCAAAGCTGATAAATCCTTCTGGCACAGGCGCATCCGCTTTCATAAAACGCCCCCAAAAACCATGCCATTGCTCAATATCCACGTTTTTACCATAATGATGCTGGAACAAAAC
Organism: Oscillospiraceae bacterium; assembly: GCA_009777515.1. GTDB lineage: Bacteria > Bacillota > Clostridia > WRLR01 > WRLR01 > WRLR01. The sequence goes on from WRLR01000062.1 coordinate 23,505, forward strand.
ATCATAATCAAAGCCTGACTTATACTCGTTCATGGAATCAAGCGTGTGCATGATTTCAAGTTCCCAACTCATATCCCCGGCATCATGTTCTATACATTCACGCCCGATAAAACGCATGGCGGGCATTTTTCTGTATTCAAAGTTGTCAATTTTATAATCTTTTTGTCTGTTCTTAACCGAGTCAGGCATAAATAGCGCCCACTGTACTCCTGCGTCGCAATCCTTCAAATTATTGATATAGCCGTATATATCTACGTGATTAACACCTTCGGGGCCTGTTTTCTGCCCAGCTATCTGCTCACGTATGCCCCGCTCTCTCATGACATTAAAATCGGAGAACATTTTGGCGACCGGTTCGCGGAACCACTCGTTATGCGACTGCCCCGACAATTCATCATCGAATTTGTCCAATCTTTCGAACACAGCCGCATTAACCGCTCCCGAAGGTTGAAGTTCCTTTAAGTAAGAGCGAAGTCGAGCGTTTTGCTCTTTGAAACGAGCAAATACACCTTGCATGAGAATTTGCTCGTTTTCGGCGAGTTTCTCCTCGCTCCATTCAGAATCGTCAAGTATCCATTCTGTTAACGCATCAAAAACATTCGGGTTTGTATTTCTTGCTTTTCCCGCCCAACCAACAACCCTTTTGTACTTATCAGCGGCGGTCTGTTCTCCGGCGTTCTGCTCCGTAATGTCGCTCCAATAAAATTCGTCAATCAGCTTACGTGACATTTCAAATCCTCCTT
>WRLR01000063.1 GCA_009777515.1 Oscillospiraceae bacterium
TTGAAAGCAGAACGCCCGGCCCCTTCACATATGTCATCATGCTGTCGGGCCAGTGTATCATCCGCAGTTCCACAAAAACCAACTCGTATGCCCCGATGGAGACGGAGTCGCCGGTTGCGACTGTCTGGAAATTCCACCCCTCTTTGTGGAAATGCTTTTTTATCATTTCCACACCCGGCTTCAGGCAGTATATCGGGATGTCCGGGCGCAGCCCCGCTTCGAACAGCTTCCCCAACGAGCCGCCGTGATCGGGCTCGATGTGGTTAATGACGACCGCGTCGATATTTTTGAGGCCGACCTCCGCGTCGAGCGTTTTGGCGAACGCGTCCGCGAACGGCGTCCAGACAGTGTCGACGAGCACTGTCTTCTCGTCCTTTATGATATACGAGTTATATGTGGAGCCCCTATGGGTCGAGAGTTCGTTCCCATGAAAGCGCCGCAGCGTCCAGTGCTTGACCCCGGTATGGAAAATATTTTTCGCTATCTCATACATCCGTTATATCCCCCTGCTTGTAAAATATACTCAAAACATAATTAGCCGGGCGCCGGCCCCGGAAATTACATTTCTTCCCGGGGCCAGCGCCGGCTAATTATATCATGTCAAACTGAGCGGTCGCGCTCATATTGAAAATCCCGCTACTTATTCGATTATCGTGGAGACCGTGCCCGAGCCGACCGTCCGCCCGCCCTCGCGTATGGCGAAGCGCAGGCCCTCTTCCATGGCTATCGGGGTAATGAGCTTGACGGTCACGGTGATGTGGTCGCCCGGCATGCACATCTCGATGCCTTCCGGGAGCTCCGCCACGCCGGTCACGTCTGTCGTGCGGAAGTAGAACTGCGGCCTGTAGCCGTTAAAGAACGGGGTATGGCGGCCGCCTTCCTCCTTAGTCAGGACGTATACCTGCCCCGTAAAGTGCGTGTGCGGCTTGATGGAGCCGGGCTTTGCCAGCACCTGCCCACGCTCGATGTCCGTGCGCTGTACGCCGCGCAGCAGCGTGCCGACGTTGTCGCCCGCCTCGCCGCTGTCCAAAAGCTTCCTGAACATCTCGACGCCCGTCACGACGGTCTTTCGCGGCTCGTCCATGAGCCCGACGATTTCAACTTCCTCGCCGACTTTGATAACGCCGCGCTCGATCCTGCCCGTCGCGACCGTGCCCCTGCCGGTGATGGAGAACACGTCCTCGACCGGCATCAGGAACGGCCTGTCCTTCGGGCGGTCCGGGGTCGGGATGTATTCGTCGACCGTGGCCATCAGCTCGAGGATGCTCTTGTACACCTCCGCGCTCTGCTCGGTCTCTTCGCTTTCGAGCGCGTCGGCGGCAGAGCCGCGTACGATCGGGATATCGTCGCCCGGGAACTCGTACACGCTGAGCAGCTCGCGCAGCTCCATTTCAACAAGCTCGATCAAGTCCTCGTCGCCCTCGTCAATCATGTCGCACTTGTTCAGATAAACAACTATGTACGGGACGCCGACCTGACGGGCTAGCAGAATGTGCTCGCGGGTCTGCGGCATCGGGCCGTCCGGCGCCGACACGACGAGGATCGCGCCGTCCATCTGCGCGGCGCCTGTGATCATGTTCTTGACATAGTCGGCGTGGCCGGGGCAGTCGACATGCGCGTAGTGGCGGTTGTCCGTCTCGTATTCGACGTGGGCGGTCGAAATGGTGATGCCCCTCTCCTTCTCTTCCGGCGCGGCGTCAATCGAGTCGTACGCCCGGAACTCCGCCTGGCCCTTCATGCCCAGCACCTTTGTGATAGCCGCCGTCAATGTCGTCTTACCATGGTCAATATGCCCAATTGTGCCAATGTTTACATGTGGTTTGGTCCGTTCAAATCTTGCCTTACCCATAATCACTTCGTCTCCTTATCAATATTGTTTACACCGTATATATTACAATGCCGGGCGCGGGTTTTCAAGCTTTGCTTTGCTATGCTTAGCTTCCCCTCCCCCATTCGGCTTAGCGCATTATTATGCTGTTCTGTATGTTGCGCGGCACTTCGGCGGACTTTGAGTAGAACATCGTGAACGTGCCCCTGCCCTGCGTGCAGGACCTGAGCGTCGTCGCGTACCCGAACATCTGCGACAGCGGCACATGGGCGGTCACGTTCTGCGAGTTTTCGCGCATCTCCATCCCGTCTATGTGGCCGCGCCTCGAATTCAAGTCGCCTATGACGTCGCCCAGATATTCTTCGGGCAGCGCCACCTCCACTTTCATGATGGGTTCGAGCAGAACCGGCTCCGCCGCCTTGCACGCGTCCCGGAACGCCATGGAGCCCGCGACGCGGAAGGCTATCTCCGATGAATCCACCTCATGGAACGAGCCGTCCAGCAACGTCACGCGCAGGTCGACGACGGGAAACCCGCCCAGGGCGCCGCTGTTCATCGCGTCGATAATGCCCTCGTTAATGGGCTGGATGAACTCCCTGGGTATGGCGCCGCCGACAATCTTGTTGACAAATTCATAGCCGCCGCCGGCTTCCAGCGGCTCCACCTCAATTACGCAATGCCCGTATTGGCCGCGGCCGCCCGTCTGCCTGACAAAACGGCCCTCGCCCTTGGAGGACTTGCGTATCGTTTCCTTATATGTGACCTGGGGTTTCCCTATGTTGGCCTCGACGCGGAATTCGCGGAGGAGCCTGTCTACTATTATTTCCAAATGCAGCTCGCCCATGCCCTCGATGATGGTCTGCCCCGTGTCCTGGTTGGTATGGGTGCGGAACGTCGGGTCCTCTTCCGACAGCCGCTGCAGCGCCAGCGCCATCCTGTCCTGCCCCGCCTTCGTCTTGGGCTCGATAGCTATCGATATGACGGGGTCGGGGAACTCCATCGACTCCAGCACCACTGGGTCGCTCTCGTCCGAGAGCGTGTCGCCCGTAACTGTGTCCTTCAGTCCGATCGCGACCGCTATTTCGCCCGAGTAGACCGCGTCCACGTCCTCGCGGTGGTTGGCGTGCATCAAAAGGATGCGCCCCACGCGCTCGCGCTTGTTTTTTGTGGTGTTAAGCACATAGGAGCCCGCCGTGAGCTTGCCCGAATACACGCGGAAGAAGCACAGCTTGCCATGCGGGTCGGCCATTATCTTGAACGCGAGCGCCGAAAACGGCGTCTCGGCGTCGGCCGCCAGAGACATGTCCTCGCCGGTTTCCATGCGCTTGCAGTTGACGGGCGGGATGTCCAGTGGCGACGGCATGTAGTCGACGATGGCGTCCAGGAGCTGCTGTACGCCTTTGTTGCGATACGACGAACCGCACAGCACCGGGATGAAGCTCACGGAAACCGTGGCTTTGCGCACTCCAGCCTTTATTTCGGCTGTGGTGAGCTCCTCGCCGCTGAAATATTTTTCCATGAGAGCGTCGTCCTGCTCGGCCACCATCTCTATCAGTTTCTCGCGCGCCTGTGCGGCTTCGTCTTTCATTGCCTCCGGTACGCCGCCAAGCTCGATCTCTTCCCCGAAATCGCCTTTGTAGTACAGGGCCTTCATTTCTATAAGATCGACAATGCCCAAAAAGTCGTCGCCATCTACGATGGGGAGCTGCAGCGGCGCGGGGCGCGCGTTCAGCCTCTCCTTCATCATTTCGATGCAGTTCATAAAATTCGCGCCCATGATGTCCATTTTGTTGATGAACGCCACCCTGGGGACGCCATAGCGGTCAGCCTGGCGCCAGACGGCTTCCGACTGGGGCTCGACCCCGCCTTTTGCGCAAAAGAGGGCAACCGCGCCGTCAAGCACGCGCAGGGAGCGCTCTACCTCGACCGTGAAGTCAACGTGTCCGGGTGTGTCGATGATATTGATGCGCGTGTCGTTCCACTGCGTCGTCGTGGCGGCGGACGTGATGGTGATGCCGCGTTCCTGCTCCTGCACCATCCAGTCCATCGTCGCCGTGCCTTCGTGCACCTCTCCGAGCCGGTGGCTTTTTCCTGTATAAAACAGTATCCTTTCGGTCGTTGTGGTTTTCCCGGCGTCTATGTGGGCCATGATGCCAATATTTCTGGTGTTTTCTAAATCAAATTGCCTGTCGGGCACTAAATATCTTCCCTTCTTGGTATGCCATATATATAGGTGTTTCGCGGACGGTCGGGGGCGACCGTCCCTACGGGTGTTGGTTATTTGTTGACAGCCGGGGCGGTCGAGTATACGGTTGCTGGCTGTTCGCGGACGGTAGGGGCGACCGTCCCTACGGGTGTTGGCTGCCTACCATCTGTAGTGGGCGAACGCCCTGTTGGCTTCCGCCATCCTGTGTGTGTCCTCGCGACGCTTCGCCGCGCCGCCAGCGCCATTGACTGCGTCCATAATCTCGCCCGCGAGGCGCTCTTTCATCGTGCGCTCATTTCTCGCGCGCGAGTATTCCACCAGCCATCGCAGCCCGAGCGCCTGCTTCCTGTCCGGCCGCACTTCGAGCGGCACTTGATATGTTGCGCCGCCGACGCGCCGCGCCTTGACTTCGAGCACAGGCATAATGTTGTCCAGTGCTTGATGGAACACGTCCAATGGCTCTTTGCCCGTCTTTTGCTTAATAATATCGAAAGCGTCGTAGCATATCCTCTGCGATATGCCCTTTTTACCGTCCAACATGATGTTGTTGATAAGTTTTGTAACGATTTTGTCGTTATACAAAGGATCCGGCAAAACATCCCTTTTTGGTATATGTCCTTTTCTCGGCACCTTGCTTCCCTCCATCACATGATAATAACGGCTCCGCGCGAACGTAAACATTTGCATTTGCGTTTACACGATTGGCCGTATATCAACGGTACTGGCGGCTTATTATGAACAAATTTAGCATTTATGCTATGAACATTGCAGTGACTTGCAAATCATAAATTATAAATCACAAGTCATGTGTCTTATGTCATATATCTTATGTCATATGCCAAATGTCTTATGCCATAAGCCATAAGCCATAACATTTGTCCGGCCATCATCAATCAATATAAATGATGCCCTCCCGCCGCCTTGCGCCAAAATATATATTCAATACAAAATAATTTGATATGGTTAATCCTGTATATAAATAATATAAATTTAACGCTGAGACTATCCTTGAACAATGCATACCGCGCCGACGCAACCTTGGGCATAAGCAACCTTTAACATATGCGGCCTTGAGCATATGCAGTTAACGCCGGCGTCGGCGTCGGGCGCTATGTCGTCCTGGCAACGCCGGTCCTCGGGCGCTTCGACCCATACATAGAACGGCTCTGGTTGCGGTTCGCGACGCCCGCCGTGTCCAGCGTGCCCCGGATTATATGGTACCTGCAGCCAGGGAGATCCCTCACCCTGCCGCCCCGGATCAGCACGACGCTGTGCTCTTGCAAGTTGTGCCCAATCCCGGGTATGTAGGCCGTAGCTTCGATCCCATTGGTCAGGCGCACCCTCGCGACTTTGCGCAGGGCCGAATTCGGCTTCTTCGGCGTGACTGTTTTAACGACTGTGCAGACGCCCCGCTTCTGCGGGCAGTTTATGTCGATGGGCCGCATTTTCAGCGTGTTGAGCCCTTTTTGCAGCACAGGGGCCTTGGACTTGCTGTCCTTTTCTTCCCTGCCTTTTCTGACCAGTTGATTAAATGTCGGCAATCATTTCACCTCCTCCCGGTTAAGAATATTCAAATAAAAAAATGCCAAAAACGTCAATGGACCCGAGGGGGATCGAACCCCTGACCTCCGCATTGCGAACGCGGCGCTCTCCCAGCTGAGCCACGGGCCCATAACTAGCGTTTTTCTGCAACGTTTCAAGTATAACAGATTCTTAAAATTTGTAAAGCTATTTTTCAGCGGCTAGCCCGCAAGGCCTCGCAAGGCTTCGCATGCGTTGATGACGTTGCGAGCAAGCATTGCCGTCGTGACCGCCCCGACGCCGCCCGGCGCAGGGGTGATGCTTCCGGCGACTGCGGATGCGGACTCGTAGTCGACGTCCCCGCACAGGGCGCCGCTCTCCGTGACATTTATCCCCACGTCAATCACGGCCGCTCCCGGCTTGACGCATTCGCCGCCTATCATTTTTGCCTTGCCGGCAGCCGCAATTAAAATATCGGCGCGCGCGCATTCTGCGGCGAGGTCGCGCGTCCTGGTGTGGCAGACAGTGAGCGTTGCGTGCTCTGCCAGCAGCAGCATCGCAAGCGGCCTGCCCACAACCAGGCTGCGCCCGACGAGCGTGACGCGGCTGCCCGATATCGGGATATCATAAAATTTGAGTATTTCGATGACGGCGGCGGGGGTACAGGGCGCGTGCCCCGACATGTCGCCTGCAAAAATCTTAGCCGCATTGGCCGTGCTCATGCAGTCGACGTCCTTTTGCGGGTCGATCAGCGCCTTCACAGCCGCGCCGTCGATCCCGGCCGGCAGCGGCGACATGACGAGTATGCCATGCACCGAGCCATCCCCGTTTATCCGGGCGAATTCCGCGAGAAAGTCGCCGTTGTCGACGTTCGCGTCAAACGTATGGAGCCCGCACTCAATGCCAAAGCTTTCGCAGCGTTTTATAGCGCCGCGCGCATAGGCCTCGTCATCCGGGCGGTCGCCCACCCTGACTATGGCGAGCCTGGGGGGCGCGCCGGACGCGGCAAGCCCCGCCGCGCGCGCCGCAAGCGCCCCTTTCATGGCATTGACCACGCTGATTCCTTTTAGCACCGTTGCTGGCATAGAAATGTTCTCCGATAGATAAGAGGTGGATAAACTGCGGACGGGCGGGCGAGAGGTGTGCATTGCACGGTCAAGTTTGTTGCACTAGCCGCGGACGCACACTGTGCGTCCCTACGGAAAAAAACGGGGACATCCAGGTAGGGACGCAAAGTGTGCGTCCGCTTTCGGTTGTTACAGCGCTGACGCCACGCGCTTGAGGTTCGCCAGGCCCTCTATCGCCAGCGCCTCGCCGCTATCGGCGAACTTGCGCCATATCGCGCAGTTGGCCGCCAGCTCCTCGAAGCTCGGGTCGAACGACTCTATCGTCACCGGCCCGTCGTAGCCCACCTCCAGCAGCGCCCCCATAAACTCCGCGAACGGCACGAGGCCCGTCCCCGGTATGCCCCGGTCGTTTTCGTTGACATGCACATATCCCAGGTACTCCTTGCCGCAAGCATGCACGGCGCCCCGGAAGCTCTTCTCCTCGCGGATCATATGGAAACAGTCGAGGTGCACGCGCATGTTACCGACGCCGACGTCCTTGCAGTACTGCACGGCATCCTCAGCGATATTTAAGAAATGCGTCTCAAAGCGGTTGACGCACTCCACCGCGATTACGCCGTCCCAGTTGTCCTGCGCGTATTTTGCGATCTCTTTCATCGCGCCGACCGACCACTCCCACTCCTGCTCCGTCCTGGGCCTGCGCGTCAGGCAGCCCCAGCCGGCGTAGATGACGCCGCCGAGTATCTTGGAACCGATGGCGCGGTTGATGTCGACCATCAGCTTCATATGCCTGACGCCATTCGCGCGGACCATGGGGTCGGGAGAAATAAGGTTGGTGTCCGCGCCCAGGGTAGTGGTGGTCACCAGCTCCAGCCCTGTTTCATTTTTCGCTTTCAGCACGCTGTCCAGCGGAAATTTTTCCGGGTGCGCGACCGCGAGATCCACGACCTCGAAGCCCAGTTCCTTTGCTTTCGGGATTATCCATACGTCCTTGTCGGAAAAATCCTCGGTCCAAATGAAGCTGTCTACGCCAAATTTGAAATATGCCATTGTAACCGTAACCTCCCATTCAATCAAAATATGATTTTGGATGCCTTTATAACGCCGTCAATATTGCGGAGCCGCCCTAGAACTTCCTCCGTAATCGCCCCATCGACGCTGATGAACGCGACCGCTTTCTCGCCCCTGCGGTTCCGGCTCCACTGCATCGCCGCTATGTTGATGTCCGCGTCGCCGAAAGTCGTGCCGATTTTGCCTATGATGCCGGGCCGGTCGACGTTTTGTATGGCCACCACGCTCGGCGTCGGCTCGAAGTCCAGCTTATAGCCGAAGAAGTCCACGATGCGTATCTCCTCCTTCGCGAAAACGGTGCCGGAGATGGACTCGACGCGTTCGTCGGTCGTGAACGTCAGGGTGATCAGGTTCGTGTATTTTTCCAGGTTCGCATCCTTTGTATCGCTAATGGAAATGCCGCGAGCGTTCGCGATAAACTCGGCGTTCACGAAGTTGACGTCGTCGGCGAGCGGGCTCATCAGGCCCTTGACGGCGGCCAGCCTCAAAACGCGCGTGTCCTTTTCGAGCAGGTCGCCGGAGCATTTTACCTCCACCTTGCGCAGCACCCCGGTCTGGACCTGGTAGAATATGCTGCCCAGCTTCTCGGCAAGGTCGATGTAGGGACGCAGCTCCGCCAACTGATCCGCCGGCACCGACGGGGTGTTGACGGCGGGGACCATCTCGCCGTTCAGCACGCCAGCCACGCTTTTGGATATCTGCACCCCTACATTGTACTGCGCCTCCTGTGTGGACGCGCCGAGGTGCGGCACATATATCACGTTTTCCAGTTCCAGCAACGGGTTTATATAGTCCTGCCGATCGGGCGGCAGATCGAAATTCGGCTCTTTTTGCAACACGTCCAGCGCCGCGCCCGCCACAGTGCCGCCCATCAGCGCGTCGTACAGCGCCTGTTCGTTGATGATGCCGCCGCGCGCCGCGTTGACGATCCGGACGCCTTTTTTCATTTTGGCGAACTGCGGCCAGTCCAGCATATTCGTCGTCAGCTCCGTCTTTGCTATGTGAACCGTTATGAGATCGGATTCGGCCAGCAGCTCGTCGAGCTCCTCGCAGCGGCGCACGGACAGGCTCTTGAAGCGCTCGTCGCCCACGTACGGGTCGTATGCGATCACGTCCATGTGCGAGCCGCGCAGGCGCTCTGCGACAAGGCTGCCGATCCGGCCCAGCCCGATGATGCCGGCGACTTTGCCGTTCAGCTCGTAGCCGGTGATCCGGTTGCGGCGGAAATCGTTGTTGCGCGTGTTGGCGTATGCCTGCGGGATGTTGCGGAACACGGAGTATATGAGCCCGACGGCCAGCTCCGCAGCCGCCATCGAGTTGCCGTCCGGGGTGTTGACGACGACGACGCCCTTGCGCGTCGCCGCCGGTACGTCGATGTTGTCCACGCCGGTCCCGGCGCGGCCCACGACTTTGAGGCTGTCCGCATGTTCCAAAAGCTCCGCCGTCACCTTGGTCGCGCTGCGTACAATGAGCCCGTCGTAGCCGGGGATGACGTCCGCCAGCTCATCGGGGCCGAGGCCCAGCTTGACGTCCACGTCAAAAAATTGTTTTAGATATTCCACGCCGTCGTCGGCGATGCGTTCGGAAACAAGTACCTTCTTGGCTTTCATGGATGCGATAGTCCTTTCGTTTATGCGGCTATGCAAGCGCCTTTTGGATGGCTGCCAGCGACGCGCCGCTTTCTATTTTATGCCCCGCTTTGGCGAGCGACAGCTCCAGCGCGGAAAATGTCCTGATGAGGTCGAAGCGGTTGAAGTAGCCGCAGTGGCCGATCCGCAGCAGCTTGCCTTTCAGCCCCTTCTGCCCGCCGACGACCATGACGTCGTAGCTTATGTTCAAGTCCTTGATGACGCCGTCAATGCCCAGGCTAGAGCCCAGACCGGAACCCAAACCGGAGCCTCCGCTCTCCCCCTCCGGCGGCTTGACCGCAGTTATCACATACGACGAGTGCCGCTGCTCCGGCAGCAGCGAGAGCCCGAGTGCCGCGACGCCGGCCTGCGCCGCCAAGGCGTGCCTTTTGTGCCGCGCGTACACGTTCTCCAGCCCCTCCTCCAGGAGGATTTTTACCGCTTCATTTTGGGCCAGCACGAGCGTGATCGCCGGCGTGAAGGGCGGGTTCTCGGATATCTTTGCGATCCCGTCTCTGTATTTTTTGAAGTCCCAGTAGTATTTGGGCAGCTTCGATTTTTCATAGGCCGCCCAGCCCTTGTCGCTCAGCGCGGCGAACCCGAGGCCGGGGGCGTTCATCAACGCTTTCTGCGAGCATGTGACGACGGCGTCTATCCCCCACCCGTCCATTTCGAGCTCCAGCGCACCCAGGCTGCTGATGGCGTCGACGGCCAAGATGCGATCGGTGTCGCGCGTCAGCTCCGCCACCGCTTTAATGTCGTTCGTGACGCCCGTGGACGTCTCGTTGTGGGTCATCAGGACGCCTTTGATTTTATGGGCGTGGTCTGTGTCCAGAATCTTTTTTATCTCAGCCGGGTCGGCGGGCTTGCCCCATTCGTATGCGAGGACCTGCACGTCGAGGCCGAACGCCCTCGCTATGTCCGCAAAGCGCTCGCCGAACACGCCTATGGTCACGGCCAGCACCTTGTCGCCCGGCGAAAACAGGTTGGCGACGGCCGCTTCCATAAGGCCGGTCCCCGAACACGCGAACGTCATGACGGTGTTTTTTGTCCTGAAGACGAGTTTTAGGTTTTCGCACAGCTCGTCAAAGCTTTTTTCATAGTTAGCCGTGCGGTGGTGGATAATTTGCCTGCGCATGATTTCCAGAACCCTGGTCGGTATCATCGTGGGGCCCGGGGTCATCAGCAATTTTTCGTCAAACATCGTAGCTTGTCCTCCATTAAAGCGGGTGCATTCATATGCATTCATATTTTATTTACAATGCCGCGCTGCGCGCTCTGCGTCAACGTAATATAAAATTATATTTTAACCCCGCATACCCTGTCAATAATTGAACATTCATGCGTACGCCTTTTAATGGCGAAGTAAATTCCCAAAGTAAGTTCCACAATGGCGAAGGTTTAATTGCGAACGAGCGTGAATTCGCTTATTTCGAACAGCTCCTCGCCGGCCGCGGCGCCTTCGTTTGCTACGAAGCGGAACATAAGGTCCTGGCCGTTCAACAGCATGGCGCCGCCATAATTTACTTCATTCATCTGCTCGGCGCTTATCCCCAGTACGAACTCCCGCCATTCGCCGGGCGGGCCGTCTATATCGCATGCGCCGGCATAGAAAATCCACATGGGCCACAATCTGAACCCTTTGTTAGGGTAAATCTCTATGCGCCCACCGGCCAAGGTTTTCGCGCGGACCTTGAATGTCGCCCCGCCGCCGGACTCAAAGGGCGCGAGGCTGAACAGGATTTGATCGCCGTCCCTGATCCCCGATACCTGCAGCTCCCGTCCTACCTCTGTGGTCGCGCCTGCGTCGGTCGATGGCGCGCGCCATGTGCCGATGCTGCCGCCACTGCCGACACCACTACCGCCGCTGCCTCCGCTGCTTCCGCCACCACTACCGCCGTTACCAACACTGCCGCTACCACTGCCGACGCCACCTACGCCGTCGCTGCTTCTGTAGCTGAAGAGCGCGGCGGGGATGGTTTTGCCCCATATGTCCGTTCGCACGCTCTCCCCGTGGGACGGCGGCAGACCGAACTGCCATTCAATGAAGAGACACAGTTCCACGTTGGAGGCCATGCCTGCGGGTCCTCGGAATGTGAATACGATGTCCTTTGTCCCGCTGACCGGGCGGGCCAGGTAGCCTGTGAACCAGGCGTTCTCACCCAGTGTGTCGCAAATGGGGATCTCGCACAGCACCGGCCCGCCGGGCCCGCCCTCGCGTGCGATTATGGATGCGCTGTCATAAAATCCGCGCGCCCGCACCGTCAGCGACATCGGCTCCAGTACGCCGAAGTTCAGTGATTTGTATGTGGCCGAACTATCGGCGCTTACAAGCAGGCTCGGGACATAATTATCAAATTCGTTGCCAGGGTTGCTTGCGCCTTCTGCGTCGGCGCGCGCGCCGAGGCTTTCCCGGGCGTTGGTTATATTCGCCATTAGGTCAAGCGCCGGTCTTGGCTCGAACGGGCTGGCCAGCCCTTGCGCAGGCCAACTCCCGTAGTCCGGCGTCCATGACAGGCCGGCCCGCTCCACCGAGCCGCGCCAAACCGAAGGCTCGCCGACGGCCTGTATGTCCATCATCGTGTTCCACGATATGCCCTCCTCCTCCAGGACGCGCAGCAAATGCACGTTCGGGAAGTCGGTGAGCTGCGACTCGCCCCCGTAGGATATGGACCAACTGGGTACTTCCGTGTTCATTATGGGGTAGCCATGTTCCCGAAAATACTGGATTTCGGAGCGCAACAGTTCGCTGCCCACCCATATGTTTTCGTCGTGATATGAATTGAATGACTCATAGCAATGGAAGCCGACCGCCTCGTTGGTCCATGGGATGTCGACCAGCCTTTCCAGGCCCTTAATTTGCCCGATAGTGTCGATCATGTCGATCGAATGCGAAAACGAAAAGAATATGCACAAGGTTTCCGGCGCGTAGCTGCGGATCAACCGATAGGCGTCGGCGAAAAACTGCGTTATGACGCCGCGCGGGTATATCCATTCCATTAGCTCGGGCGGCTCGCTCAGTTCATTGGCGATGTCAAAGAACACATGGGGGCGCGAGCCGTAGCGCTGGGCCATAACTGTCCAATACTCGAAGAGGGAGTCAAAGTCTATCGTCCCTGCTTCGTGGTCCTCTTTTACGTCGCCGGATATCCATACATACAGACCTGCCTGCCCGGCCCAGTCGATGAACATGTCCGCTGTTTCAAGGCATTCGAGGTATTCGGCGCCGCCTTTGTCGTAAGATTGCAGAGGTACCGAAAACCTGACGCAGTTGAAGCCCAGCTCCACGAGCCCGGCGATGTCGTCGTAGGTCACTTTCATGCCGGGGCTGTGGTTGCCCATCATCATTTCCCCTGTGCCGAACACCATGCCGCGCATCAGCGTGCCGCGATCGGTCAGGATTGTGCCGTTGCCGATACGCGGGCGGCCGCGCTGGGCGGGGGCCGGGGTGGGCGTGGGGGTAGGCGTAGGTGTTGGCGTAGTTGTTGGTATGGGTGTGGGGGCGGACGTGGGGATAGGCGCCGGGGTTGGCGTGGGCGTAATTGTAGGTGTTGGCGTTGAGCTAGGGGTAGGTGTGGGCGTTAGGGTGGGTGTGGGGGTTGGTGTTAGAGCAGGGGTAGGTATTGGCGTTGGCGTGGGCGTAATTATAGGTGTTGGCATTGGACTAGGCGTAGATGTAGGTGTTGGTGTTGCAGTGGGCGTTGGTATGGATGTAGGCGTTGGGGCTGGATTAGTTGTAGGCGTTGGTGTAGCTATAGGCGTAGCTGTGGGTGTAGCTGTAGGCGTTTGCGTTGGTGTAGTTGTAGGTATAGCAGTTGGTTCTGATGTTGGCGTTGAAGTGGGCGCGGGCGCTGGTGTGGGTACAGGTGTGGGCACAGGCGTCGATGAGCTCCATCCGCCACCGCTCGGGGGCGGCGTGCTTCCATCGGGTGACGGCGCGGGCGGCGGCACAGGCGCGGGCGACGGCGTGGGCGTGAGCCCAGGCGATGGTGCAGGTACCGACGACGGCGCCGACGTCGGTGCGGGTGTCGGTGTGAGCGCGGGCATAGCCGCCCCGCCGGGTACCTGCCCTGCGTCAAAGCCTGGTATGTCGATATCGACGCCGCCGGCCCTCCGAATATATTCGCCAGACTTAAACAACCTGCCCAGCATCCTAACCGCCATTAATAGGGCTTGTTCTCTTGTACAGTTAGAGAAGTCCGCATCGAAAATCGATCCCTCTGTGTGCCTCGGTGCAAAATAATTAGCCCCTACACCCAATATTATAGATTCACTTGCCATGAAATATACCGACTGCCTGGCCCATTCCGAAATCAACGCGTCGTCTTCGAACGGCGCCGCGCCACTGGTATTCAATGAATGGGCTGTATAATCGTCGTCCCCCGCAAGCGTCCAACCCTGCCAATATATCTTTTTATAAACGCGCGTCAGCATCGTCGCCGCTTGTTCGCGGTTCAGGATGCCGTCCGGGTCGTACAGACCCCCTCCGACGCCGGCTACAAGATCATTGCCCGCCGCGAACAGCACGTCCTCGTCATCTGTGTCGCTAAACGTGCCATGTGGCGCGGCGCCATCAAATACTTCCATGTTAATATATGTTTCTACACCGGTCACCACATTGTAGCCCACGGCTGGTATGCCATGTTCGTCCACATATGCCGCGCGGTACAGCTTGTTTGCGACAGCGGCGAACTCTTCCCGCGTTATCGGCAGCCTCAAGTCGGCGCCATTGAGCTTGTCGGGGAAAAGCACGTAATACATTGCTAACGACAATTCGGGCAAAGCCCAATCGGATGCGGCCCCCCAAGGTTGCCTGTACTCAAATACCGTATTCCACGATTGCCCGTCCAAAAATACCGCATCCCTCGGTTGACTGTCTATAAATACCGCATCCTGCGGTTGACTGTACACATTTACCGCTCCCAGCGATTGCGTGCCTGCAGCTTTTTTAGCAACCGCTCCCTTGACTTCCGGCAGATTGAACTGCCAATCGATAAAGTAACACAGGGCGAAATAGTCGCCGCCTTCGTCGGCGCCTGCAAATGTAAACGTTATATCTTTAACACCGCTGATGTTCCGTATTAAATTGGCTGTGTAAAATACGTTCTCCTTGTCCACCTGGTTGAATGGCACCTCGCATATGACGGGGCCGTCGGGGCCGCCCTCGTGAGCCCGGACTTTCGCGCCATTTTCAAAGCCCCGCAGCCGCACCGTCAGCGACGCCGGGGTCAGTGCGCCGAAATTTACGGACTTATATGTGACATAGCTGTGGTTGTTTACGAAGAAGCATTGTATATAATTTTCGTAAACATTACCCATTTCTACCATGCTCTCCGCCTCGCCCAGGCTGGCGTACGACTGCGGCGAAACATATGGGCGGGACACCGCTGCCCTGCGCTCGTACGGGTTCGTGAGCCCTGGCATCGGCCAGTCCCCGTAATCCGGCGTCCACGCGACTGCGGCCCTGTCGAACCTACTTTGCCACACAGCCGCCTCGCTGATGCGTGTAACGTCCACGCCGCTAAACCACGCGACGCCCTCCGCCTCGAACGCCCGAATAGCTTCTGCGTCGGGGCTGCCAGCCGCCCCGGTTGCGCCCCCGCCGCTTCCGCTGCCTTCGTTGCCTGCCCCGCTTCCGTTACCTCCGCTGCCGGCTCCGCTTCCGCTGCCTCCACCGCCTGCCCCACCGGCGCCGCTTGCGAACACATGCGAGGCGGGCGCCCCCGTAACGACCAACGGGCAGCCCAGCGAGCGGAATTTTTTGATTACGGATCGGGCAAGGGCATAGTGAAGCCAAGCGTCGCCCTCGCGTAGGTTTTGGACGCCATCGTTAAAATAATAGCCGACGGCCTCGTTCGTCCACGGGATGCCTGCTTGCGCGAGCCGTCCGGTTTCACCGACGATCCGCTCTATATCGGGGGCGAACGGCAGCTCATGCGTGAACGTCCACAGCACGCAGAGCGTGTCGGGGGCTGTCGCGCGGGCGGCGTCATAGGCGCCGGTGGCCAATGCAGGTATGCCGGACCTGTCCGCCGGCGTGCCGGTTGGCATACCGGTTGGTGTGCCGGTTGGCGTACCATTGCAAGCCACGTTGACTATTTCGAAAAAAACATGCGAGCGGTCTTTATACCGGCCCGCGAACAAACGCCAAAAATCCTTTGCGTATTCCTGGTTGGACAAGTCGCCGGGGTCGCCGTCGAGTGTCAGGCTCACGCACGCATATATATCCAACTCCCCCGCCCATTGGATAAATGCATCGGCACAGGCAGTCTCGTATACGTACTTTGACGATGTAGGATCGAGCGGCCAACCCGGATTTGCGTCAAATTCCGCAATTATTTCGATTTTAACGCTATTCAGACCGTTCGCGGGTATTTGGGCGAAGTCCGCGAATGCCGGGCCATCGCCCGAACCGCCGCCAGGTTGGTTTGAGCCGCTTTCCATGTCATATGTCCGTACATTAATCCCGCGCATTGGCGTACCCCAGGCCGTATAAACGGTGCCTTCCATAATGCAAGGCCGACCGACGGCGCTCACCGATCCGCCGCTTGGATACTCATTAAAAGGCAGGATAACCGTATCAAGTAGATTATCTGATTCGGGCGGTTGCGCTCCCGGATGATCATCCACAAACGCGTGTCCGGTCAACTGACCGTTTACTTGCCATACCGTATCCGTGTCCCCTGCCGCTAACGCAAAGCTGTTGAACAGCAGCGCCGCCGCCACGCAGTATAATATTGTTTTACGTATAATCCGCATAATGAAAATCGCACCCCCTCATATATAATAATCAGGCGATTTTATTGCGCTTACACACAAATACCAACCGCCCCGAATGTACACCTGCACGCGAACATCAAGCCGCTACAACGACCCGGCGATATCCTAATTCGATACACACCGTAGGGCGGGGGCTTGCCCCGCCGCGTCCCCGCTTGCCGCCCCTCGCCACGCACGTTGCCATATGAATAAATAAATTTTTATATCATTAATATCAATTCAAAACGATTATATCAAAATTGCATCTTTTTATCGCATATATCGCATGTCGCTCAGGCGGGCCGTAATGATTCATTGATTTTATTATCTGATCAGGTATAATCATTCATGTAATAATTATGGGGGCTGTGGGCGATGGGCGCGAAACGCAGAAATTTAATGAAATTTATCATCATCACAGTCGATCTCGCGCTGATTGTCGCGTCTTATGTAATCACATTCTTGATCCGTTTCGGCGAACTGCCGGAATACAACACCCAACCTTTCGTGGCCGCGCTCCCGTTTGTGGCCCTCTCTTTTTTGGCCTACGCAGACATCTTCGGCCTACTGAAAATTGGCCGCAGTTCGCGCCGCCAGGTCATGGCCCAAATTCTCAAGCTCGTGTTCATGCAAGCCTTGACGACCACCACTATAGCATATTTTATGCAGGGGTTCGCGTTCCCGCGCACCGTGCTGCTGGGCTCCGCAGTCGTCCAGGCCGCGCTGCTGGCTACATGGAACTGGATCATGCTATCGCTGCGCAATCGGTACACGGTAACCACCAACGCCATGATCATTGGCGGGGCGGAGGACGCGCGGACCCTGACGGAAAAAATGGCCGAATTGATCAACAGCGAAAAAATCAATATTAAATATGTTTTTGGCCCAGGCGATGAAGAACAGTTTTTCAGCGTTATAAGAAAGTCCCGCGTGGACGAAGTGTTTATATGCACAGGCTTGTCGGAAAATCTTAAGATACAAGTGATTCTCATGTGCATGAATCTAAAGAAGGTCGTGTACCTGGTCCCCGAAGTGTCGGAAATTGCCCTATTGAACGCACATGTCATAAACATCGATGACACCCCGCTCATTTTACTTGATCACATAAACCTGTCTTTTGAACAGCGCCTGTTCAAGCGCGTGTTCGACCTAGCCGCCACGCTGTTGGCGCTCCCCCTGCTGCTCCCCTTCCTGCTCATGGTCGCCGCCGGGGTAAAACTGTCGTCCCCGGGCAGGGTCCTCTATAGCCAGGAGCGCGTCACGGGCGGCGGCAGGCTCTACAGGATCCAGAAATTCCGCACCATGTACGAGGACGCCGAGCTCCTGACCGGGCCGGTCATCTCGTCCGAAAACGACACCAGGGTCACGCCGTTAGGCAGGTTTTTGCGCCGGTACCATATCGACGAGTTCCCGCAGTTGATAAATGTCATTAAAGGCGAGATGAGCCTTGTGGGCCCGAGATCGGAGAGGCCGTTTTTTGTGGAGCAGTTCAGCCGCGACATAGACGGCTATACAATAAGGAACAATGTGAAAGCGGGCCTGACGGGCTACGCGCAGATATTCGGCAACTACGACACGGAAGCGGGCATGAAGCTAAAATACGATATCCTTTATATAAGGAATTATTCACTGCTGCTAGACGTCAAGCTCATATTGCAAACATTTGGCAGCATTTTGTTTCGCCGGGGCGGAAACGGCGGCCCGTGACAGGCGCTTGTGCCGGTTGCTTGCTGCACGCCACTGCTGCATGCCGAAGGCGCCTGCATGCCCCGGTTGCCTTGCCCAAGCTGGCCGCATGCCCCGGCTGCCCGCCGCGCTCCCCATCGTTCTACCCGCCGTGCAACGATTATTTAAACGATTGTCGTAATATGATAAAATAAAACGCGAAAATTTGGTTGGCAGGGCTTGCATATTTATCATTCCACCAGCGCCGCCGACCAGAGGAGGTGTTTATGAGTAACGGCAGAAAAGAAAACAAAGGCGACTCTGTAAAGATAACAAGGGAGTATTTTGACTCGCTGCTGCTGGAAATGCGGCTGATCGACTCGGATCTGCCCTCCATCGAATACGAGCTGTTCGGCAGCGTATTCTCTACACCCATTATGACGGCTGCGTTGTCGCATTTGAACAGGACGCACCCGGACGGCATGGTCGAGCTCGCGCGGGGCGCCGCTGCGGCAAACGCCGTGATGTGGGCCGGCATGGGCGACGACTCCGAGCTGGAGCGCATTATAGCGACGGGGGCCAAAACCATAAAAATCATCAAGCCCTACGCCGACGAAGACCTCATTATGAAAAAAATCGAACATGCGGAGAGGCACGGGGCGCTGGCTGTCGGTATGGATTTGGATCACGCTTTCAGCCGGAGGGGCGGGTACGACAAGGTCCTCGGCCATGAGATGCGACCAAAATCGCAGGCCGACATCGTCCGCTACGTGCGCTCGACGAACCTGCCTTTTGTCATAAAAGGCGTGCTCAGCGCCCAGGACGCGCAAAAATGCCTGGAATCGGACGTTTCGGGCATTGTGGTTTCGCACCACCACGGGGTCATAGACTATGCCGTCCCGCCGCTGATGGTGCTTCCGGAAATCGCGGACGTGATCGGCGGGCAGATACCCATATTCATAGATTGCGCCATTGAGCGCGGCTACGATGTATTCAAGGCTTTGGCCCTCGGCGCGAACGCAGCTTCGGTCGGCAGGGCGCTGATGCCACCGCTCGCGAAAGACGGCGCGGAGGGCGTCAAGCGCGCCATTGAGGCGATGAGCACGGAGCTGGCTTACGCGATGGCTATGACAGGCTCCCCCGACCCCGCCTCGATTGACCCGGACACCGTATGGTCATAACATGCGTCAACGTAAAAAAAATAACGCAAAGGAGTGTTTATGAGCATAAAATTCAGCGGTAGGACGCAAATGCTGAGCGACCGCTATTCCGTATTCGAAGCGCTGGAATTCTTTAAGAACGCAGGCTTCGACGGCGTGGAGCTGTGCTATGAGGACCTGGGCTTTCATGTCAAGCCTGATTTATGGGAACCCCAATTTATTGCGCTGATCCGCGAGCGCAGCGAGCAGCTTGGGATTACGATATCAGCGGTCGGCAACCATTTAAAATATTTTCATGACGATTTCATGTTCGAAGCCGTTAAAAAAGGTATCAAATCTACGCGGCTGTATGGCGCGGATGTGTTTATATTCGCAGGAATGAACGACGCGAACGAAAAGGTCGCAAACAAGGGCCTCCGAGCGATCGCCGAGGAGCGAATCGGCGAGCTGTGCAGGCTTGCGGAAAGCGAGGGCGTGAAACTCGCCATGGAGCCCGAGCCCCCGTCCATCTATGCCAACACGGCGGACTTTTTGGCCCTGTGCGAAACCATCGGCAGTCCCGCGCTAGGCATCAACTTTGACGTCGGCCACGCTTTCCTGACGGACGCCGATATAATTGATTCGATTGGGCTGTTAAAAGGGAAAATATTCCATGGGCATATCGAGGACATGCAGCGCGGCCAGCATTTGCACCTCCTGCCCGGCGACGGCGACATGGATTTGGGCGCGGTTCTGGCAAAACTGGCGGAAACTGGTTTTAGCGGGTATATGTCAATCGATTTATACAACTATAAATATGAGGACGCGTCGGTCGAGGCGCTTAACAGGCTGCGCAAGATTGCAGGGGCCTGATATTTTGCCGGAGGTGATTAGATGAAATTGCCCAATTATCACAAAGACCCTGGGGCGCTGCATGTAAACTGCGAAGAAAACAGGGCGTACTACATCCCGTTCGCCGACGCCCGGGGGGCGCTACACAGCCATTGGTCGCTATCGGAGCGGGTGGCGCCGCTCTCGGGCGAATGGCGGTTCGAATACTACGGTTCGCCGTATGATGTGCCGGAGGCGTTTTGGCAGGCCGGCGATTGCGCGGGCGCGGGCGCTGGCATAGACAAGGGCGCGGGAGAGAGCGCAGGCGACGGTACATGCGAAGGTAAGGGCGCGGGCGCCGGGGCTGGGGCGGGCGTTGATACACGTACAATTAATGTGCCCGGCTGCTGGCAGACACAGGGGTACGACGGCAACCAGTACACAAATGTCCGCTACCCCATACCTTACGATCCGCCGCATGTGCCGGAAATGAACCCATGCGGCGCCTATGTGAGGGATTTTCATATAAGCGAGCCGGTGGGCCTGTTTTCATATTATATAAACTTCGAAGGCGTCGATTCGTGCTTCTATCTGTGGATCAACGGTAGTTTTGTCGGATACAGCCAAGTCTCCCACATGACCAGCGAGTTTAACATTACGGCCTTCGTCCGCCCCGGCGCCAATCAGGTCGCCGTGCTGGTCCTCAAATGGTGCGATGGAACATACCTGGAGGACCAGGACAAGCTGCGCATGAGCGGGATATTCCGAGACGTGTATATTTTACGCCGCCCGACGGGCAGCCATGTGCGGGATATATATGTCCGTCAGTGCATTTCGGACGATCTGTCCCGCGTAGACATTGAGGCGCAAATCGAATGGACGGCTGCGCCGGGCCCTGTTTCATGCGCCGTGTATGCGGAAAGCGCGCTAAGCGCGCCAGGCGATGCAGGCGCGCCGGGCTCGGCGGACGCGCCTATTGTATTGGCGCAGAGCGGCGCGGTTGGCGCAGGCGACGCACTCGGAGCGGGCGGGACGGCATCGACCATCCGCTTCACAATCGACAACCCAACGCTCTGGAACGCGGAATCTCCGGCGCTGTACACGCTGCTGTTTGAAGCGCGCGGCGAATATATCCCGATACCGCTTGGCGTCCGTAAAATTGTAGTAAAGGATGCTGTCCTCTACATAAACAACGTCAACGTCAAGCTAAAAGGCGTCAACCGCCACGACAGCGATCCCGTCACAGGGGCGGCCATTTCGGAACAGCAACTGCTGCGCGATCTGTCCCTTATGAAGCGGCACAACGTCAATGCGATCCGGACGTCGCACTACCCCAACGCGCCGTGGGCGACGCGGCTTTACGACCGCCTGGGTTTCTATGTGATAGACGAGTCCGATATCGAGTCCCATGGGACAATGTCCATATACGGCGCGCGCTGCGAAAGGGGCTATGACAAATGGGTGATAGACGATCATAACTACGGGGCGCTATGCCACGACCCGATGTTTGCAGAGCCGATGCTGGACCGCGTCCGACGCTTGGTTATGCGCGACAAAAACTCGCCTTCCGTAATAATGTGGTCGCTGGGGAACGAGTCTGGCTACGGGCCGAACCTGGAGGCCGCGACGGCGTGGATAAAGGAATATGACTGCAGCCGGCTGGTTCATTACGAGAGCAGCATCTACCAGATGGTTGGCCATGTAAACGACACGTCGAATATCGACGTTTACAGCAGGATGTACGCGGACGTCCCCTCCATCGACAAGTATTTTGAAAAGGGCCTCGACAAACCGTTCGTCCAATGCGAATTCGCGCATGCCATGGGCAACGGGCCCGGGGATCTGGAAGATTATTATCAGCAAATATACAAATATGACGGCTTCGCGGGCGGGTTCGTGTGGGAGTGGTGCGACCATACCATCTATTTGGGTCGGACCGAAAGCGGGCGAAAAAAATATGGGTATGGCGGCGACTTCGGCGAGTTCCCGCATGACGGGAATTTTTGCATGGACGGCCTGGTTTACCCCGACCGCACGCCGCACAATGGCCTAAAGGAATTAAAGAACGTGGCGCGGCCGGTCAGGGCCATCGGATTTGATGCCGCGAGCGGCGCCCTGACGCTCCGCAACTGCCTGGATTTTACCAATGTGAGGGACGCGTTCACCCTGCGGCTGACGCTGCTGGAGAGCGGCGTAGGCTGCGGGGCGGGCTGCTGCGATGGCGGCGGCGAGGGCGGCAGTGGCGGTAGCGCGGACTGTGGCGATGTCTGCGGCACAAGCGGAAGCGGCGCGAGGGTACTTCGCAGCATTGACATTCAAGGGGACGCGCTCGATATCGCCCCGCACGCGGAGTGTGTAGTGAATATACCGGCAGACTTTTTATCAGCGCCAGCGCCAGCGTCAGCCTCAGCGTCGGCTTCGCCTGCAGGGGCAGGGGCAGAGGCAGGGGCGTCGCTTGCCGCGTCCGCCGAATGTATTCATGCGAAAAGCCTGATGGTCGAATATATATGGGACAAGAGCGGAGCATTTATCAATGCGGGGGATCAGGCAGGTTTTGATCATTTCGTTCTGTGCGAAACGGCGCCACAGGCGGGCGAAACGCCGACCCGCGCGGCGCATGGCCATGAAAAAACGAAGTATAATACGGACAGCGATGATCGCTGGTTCGTGGTGGAGGGGCATAACCATCAGAGCGGCGACTTCCGCTATGTGTTCGACAGGTACAAGGGCGCCTTCAGCCAGATTGTAGTGCGCGGCGTCTCCTATCTGGAGCACCCGATGGAATACAACATCTGGCGTGCGCCGACGGACAACGACAGGAACGTTCGGCACGAGTGGGAGCGCGCGGGCTACGACCGGCATACGGTCAGGGTGAGCGCGTCCTCGCTGGACATGGACGGCGAAGCTGTTGTGATCCGCGCGCAAACGACGATATCCGCGATTTACATCCAGCCGATTTTGACGCTCGACACATGCTGGACGATACTGCCTGACGGCGGCTTTAACGTCCGGATCGGCGCTACGCGCGATACGCGGCTACCGTGGCTGCCGAGGTTCGGGCTGCGCTTTTTCATGCCCGAGCGCATGGATCATGTGTCGTATTATGGCTATGGCCCGAACGAGAGCTATATCGACAAAAGGCGGTCGTCCTACCTGTCGCTTTTCGGAACCACAGTGGATAAAATGCACGAAGACTACATAAAACCGCAGGAGAATGGCAGCCACTACGGCTGCAGGTATATGGAGCTGTACAACGGTGTACGGGCAAACCGGGGCGCGGTGTGCGTCTGCGGCGAAGGTTTTTCATTTAATGCGTCGGCGTACACGCAAGAGGAATTGACGTCCAAGGCGCACAACTACGAGTTGGAACAGTCGGGGCACACGGTGCTATGCGTCGACTACATGCAGTCCGGCGTCGGCTCGAACAGTTGCGGGCCGGTCCTGTTGCCGCAGTACCGCCTCGACGAAGAGCGTTTCACATGGTCGCCCACGTTCAAATTCGCACAATGAAAAACATATGTGCAGATGCGACATATGTCAACTAAAAAACAAACATAAACTGCGTTGATGGGACATCGCGCTTTACGAGAACCAACAAATTTTCGTACGGCGCGATGTCTTCATTTCTCTTTCGTACGGCGCGATGTCTTCATCGCGCCGCCATGCTTGTGGCGCCGCCTTTTATACTTCGCCCGATAAAATAACATTTGGGCAGACGCCGGACATCATCGTTTTTATCTCTTCCATTCGGCGCGCCGTCGGTGGGGCGGTTTTCGGCATTGCATCGCGCATACCGAGCGAATCATATTTGCCGCCGGACAAATTATGGTAAGCCAGCAAACGGACGCACGTAATATTGGGCATGGACGCGGCGAGCCTCCCCATGGCGAGCAGCGCTGCATCGTCGTCGTTGAACCCTGGAATGACGGGTATCCTGATTTCGCACAACGCGCCGCGCGCAGCAAGCGCCCGCAAGTTGCCGACTATCCTCCCAACCGAGCCGCCGGTCCACGTTGCAAGCTTATCGGCGTCCACGTACTTCAAATCAAATAGAAACATGTCCGTGTAGGGCAGCACCGTCTGAAACGCGGCCCACGGCACATCGCCGCATGTGTCGACCGCTATGTGCGTCCCGCTATCTTTGAGGATGCGCATGACGGCGGCGCAAAAATCCGCTTGAAGGAGCGGCTCCCCGCCGGAAAAGGTCGCGCCCCCGCCCGACTGCTCGTAAAAATCGGCGTCCTCGAGCAGGAGCTCCGCAGCGCGCGCGGCGGTGATTTTTTCGCCAAAAATCCGAAGCGCGCCCGGCATGCACGCGCCGACGCAGGCGCCGCAGCAATCGCACATCCTGCGCTCAATGTGGTGAAGCACCGGTGATGCGTCGGGCGCGGTGAGATTGCCTGTGGGCGCCTTGTCGCCTGCGGGCTCGTTTTCTTCTGCTGACTTATCGCCTGCGGGTTCGTTTTCATCTGCTGGCTTGTCGCCTGCGGACTCGTTTTCATCTGCTGGCTTTTTGCTCGCCCCCACAAAC
>WRLR01000064.1 GCA_009777515.1 Oscillospiraceae bacterium
CGGATGAGGAATATCGCCATTGCCGACGTCCCATACGGCAATATCAGCCCCAAATAGTTGTCCAGCAGCCCCAGGGAGGATATGGCGAGAAAATTAGACACGATAATCGCTTCGCCGGGGATCATCATCGTAGCCAGCACTGCAATAAACAACGGTTTTTTTGAGGGAAAATCAAAGAAGACAAAACCGTACGCCGCAAGCGATGCCGTAAGGAACTGCGACGATATGACGCAAACGCAGACAATCAAGCTGTTTAGTATAAACCTCAGAATTGGGGTTGTGGAGAAAACTTGCATGTAATTATCAAGTGAAAATGAGCTGGGAAAGAATTTTGGCGGATATGAAACGATTTCTGCGTATTGCATGAAGCTAAATGACAGCGCATAGTACAAGGGGAAGATGATGATTAAACCAATCATTAAGCCTGTTGTGCCTTTTAGCATACCCGCCGTTTTGTATTTAGCCATTATGCGTAATGCACCCCCCTGTTTTCGAATCTAAACTGTATTAACGTAAACGCAAGCATTATCGCAAATAAAATGAGGGACTGAGCACAGGCCGTGCCGAAACGGTAGTTCATAAATGCTTCAAGATAGATGTCGTAAACCAGGACCCTTGTCGCAATGCCCGGCCCCCCCTGTGTAAGCATCCGAATTTGGCCAAATGCCTGAAAACTGGCCATCGCATTAAAAAATACAACAAAGAACAATGTCGGCGAAACCATCGGCAATGTTATTTTGACAAACTTTTGCAAGCCTGCCGCGCCATCTATTTTAGCTGACTCAATAAGCTCCTGCGGTATGGCGCGCAGCCCTGTGAGCAAAAAGATGAAGTTTACCGCCATCTGCAGCCAAACAGTGACCATAGTGACCGAAAAAAACGCCCAATCGGGGTTTTGCAACCAGCCGATATTAGTGCCGAGTATATAATTTAGGGCCCCGATTTGTGGCTGCAGGATTATGCCCCACACCAACGCGGCAGATGCGGACGCAATCGCCAGCGGCATGGAAAAAAGCGTTTCATTCAAGCGGGAGAACCCCTTGACTCTTTCATTGGCGAACAGCGCCAAAACGAACCCGATTGTTAGGGAGGATATCGCGACCGCTGGCGCAAATTTAAGTGTGTTCCAGATTATGTCCATAAAGTCATGGCGAGAGAAGATATACCTATAGTTGCCAAGCCCCATCCAACGTTTAAAATTGCCGGCGGCGTCGGTCATCGTAAAGCTTGTAACGATTGTTCTGACAAATGGGAAATAGCTGAACGAAATAAAAAAAACCATCGACGGGGCAATAAACAACAATGGCAAAAACTGTTCCTTTTTAATCTTTTTATTCGTTGCGGCTGATCGTTTATACGGTATTTTGATGGTATGCGGCGATGTGAATGGCGCCGATTTTGCTGTGTTCATACAAAAGGCCATGCACAGACTGTGCACAAATTGTCATGAATAAAGCAATGGCAATGGCAAGCTTTTATCCCAATTGCTTGCCCTCGCGCAACAGTTCTGCCCTTTCTCTTATTTTTCACGCTTTGCCTCCTTGCCAGGAATACCATCCCCCAGCGCGTACTCACTGATTTCATTTATTACGGTAGCACAGTCATCGGGGGTATATCTAACAGGTTCTCGTAAATAATAAGTAAAATGTTTGTAAGTCGGCCGGTTTATAAAATAAATATTGACCAAGACGCTTCACACATATTAATCAAATTCATTGTGGAAAGCCGGAGACAGAAAAGCCGATGAAAGAAAAAGCTGATTATAGAAATAGCCGACTATATCAAAAGACAATGAAAGAAAAAGCCGATTGCACCAATAGTGCAACACGGCTTTATAGATGTTTATAAATTCTTTATTTTATTAATTTATTGCAAGGCTCATTTATGCCGCTCAAATATGAATATGTCTAATATGGCTAACTTTTGGCGTATTCTGCTGCTTTACGGATGATTTCGTCGGCGGCTCCCTTACTGTCCACGGTTGTCGAAATGAACAGCCCTTTTGGCGATAGTGTCTTTAACAGGAACAGCGTCTCTTCGGTGGTCAGGGCGTCCGTTATCACGACGTTTTTATGCGCCGCCTGGATTTTTTCGTACATCGGGAGCCAGCATTCGGCGGCGCTGTTCGGCTTGCCCGCGCCGGGCACCCACTGTATGCCGTCCAGCTCCTCTATGGCAAGTAACGCGTCGAGGTGCGGAATTTCGCCCACGCCGTCCAGATGGTATATACTGTGATCGAGGCATTGCACGTGCAGCCGTACCGACGGTTCCACGAAGCGTGAAAAGAACTCCGGCGATATCATAGCGCAAAAGTCGCATTGGAGCGGGTACCACCGCTTTTCGCACCATATTGGCATCCAGGTGGTCATGGGGCCCCCGGACGCGGCGGATAGCAGGCCGTACAGCTCGTCGTAAACGCGCGTCCACGAGGCGTCCACGGCGTCCCTCGCGGACTCCACGCCCTCCGGGTCGTCGTATAGATCCGTGAGCAGCGCCCTGTTTCCGCGCAGCGACGCCACGACGTCCAGCGTGCCGCCGAGGTCCGTAATGCCCACCATGAAGCGCCCGCGCGCCGCTTTGATAAAGTCCCGTGTCAAAGAGCTGACGATTCGGTACATGGCGTTGTCCGGCGACAAGCTATAATTTTGCACATCGCCGAGTTCCTGCAGGCGTCTGTGCTTCCCGAACCACACCGTGTCCGGCGAATAGCGGTATTCGCCGCCGAGCATGGCTGCGAGGCAGCCGGGCCCAAGGTTGACAAGCAGCGAGGGGAACCCCTCAGCGAACCATTCCGTATTTGCCATTTGCGCCTCGAAGGCCGCCAGCCGGTATTCGGCGCTCTCCCATTTTTCAACCAGGCTAACAGGTTCCGGCGCTTGTGCCGGCGCCTGTATCGGCGCCTCTTCGCCGGTTTTTTGCGCCCGAAGGTTGAGCACTGCCCTGTCGACGCAGTCACGCGCCCAAAAGGCGTTGTACCGCTGTTTTAATATATTATCCATGTTACAGCTCCATGTTTGTAATTTATTCATCAATATGCTTGCCCGCGCGAAAATCGCGCCAGATGTCCTCGAAAAAATCGTCGCCGTCAGGGAGCGGGCGCACTTCGCGCCATGCCGGTGTGCCTGCGGAGACGGCGCTGTCGAATTCTATTTCCTGTACCATATTGTGAAATTCGCCGCTGTCCGGCGACAGGGCAAATGAATCCGGCAGTTTTTCGTGGGGCTTTGCTCCGCCTGCGTCGGTGAATATAGCGCCCCCTCGGCTCTTGCCGCCTTTTTGCGCGTAGTCGATGAATGCCGACAGGTACATGATTTGGCTGATGCACAGCTCGCGCAGCGTATAAACATGCAAAAGTTCGAATGCATTGGCAACGCGCGCCGGGGCCCATGCCCCAATGTCCAGCGACCGATAGATGTGCCCTGCGTGGCCAAGCAGTGACTGCATTCCATATATATTTCTGATAGCGCCGGCGGTTTTGCTCATCGAGGCGCGCATGTTGTTGATGATAGGAGATAGATCGCCCTTGTAAGGCACGCACAGCGCCGATGCAATTTGCCCCTCTGCGGCTGCGGTAAACGCGCATATGTCCGGCGGCGGCCCGCCGCGCCGCGCCGCGATGTACTGCGCAGCCCTCAGGGCGCCGGCTTGCCCTGCGTTCAGCGCGCTCCCGCCCGGGCGGCGCACGCCGTGTGTAGCGGCTGCCTCGCCGACGGCGAACAGCCCCTCCACGCGCGTCCTCCACCAGCGGTCGACGGCGATACCACCGTTGTTGTGCTGAGCGCACAGCGCGATTTCCAACGGCCCTTTGGCCAGGTCCGCCCCATGGTCGCGGTAAAACTCTACGGCGGGCATGTTCATGTGGGCAAGGCGGTCCAGCGGCGAGCCAAAGCAAGCGCCCGCCCGCTCCAGGTACGCCCGCGCCTCGCTGCCCAGCGCGGCAAAGTCAACGGCCTTCCCAAACGGGTTGTCGCGGTAGTCGAGCATCACCCGCCGCCCTTTTTGCTGCTCGCAGAACACGCACAGATCGATAAGCGACGAGCCCCCGAATACCTTTTGCGCGTCGAACGGCCATTGGTAGCCTTTTAGGAACACGTTCGTCAAAAGCTCCGCTTCATTAGCAAAATAGTCCGCCAGAAATTCCCGCTCGCCGCTGCCGTCCGCCGCTACGGATATAAACCTTGGCAGCGCCTGCATATATGTACCTGACACATTCCAGCGCGGGTTTGTCGATGCCAGCCCATACTGCCATTCGGTCAGGTTCGCGCCGAGCGCGCCGGCCTCGAACGCCAGCCCGTTCGCGCCATGGTGCCCTGCAGGGTAAACGGTGTCCTTATATATGCCGGCGGGGCCGCCGGTGGCGATGATGACATTCTTGCAACAAAATGCGGCGTATGCGGCGCGCCCCCGCTCCGCCTCCGCCACATCGAGGCACAGTACGCCAATGGCTTCCTCGCCGCGCTTAAGTATGCTTATGGCCAGCATGCCGCCGAATATAGGTATGCCCTTTAACTCAACGGCCTTGTAGAGCTTTTCCGTCATAAGGCGGGACGTATACGGGCCCGCGCTCGTGGCGCGGCATCGGGGGTCATGATCTGTTTTGTAGCCGGTCCACGCGCCGTAGCGGTCCCTCGGGAATGGCACGCCCAGGGCGACCAGCTTAAAAAAGCATTCGGCGGACAGGCCCGCCTCGCTCATTGCTATGTCGCCGTCGACGCAGCCGCCCTCGAACAGCGTCCGCGCCATCTGCGCCACGCTGTCGCCGCCGCCGTCGTCGCTTCCCCCTGTGCCGCCGCTTGTGCCGCCGCCACCGAGCGCGAGCTTGTAATATGTCTGCTTGTCGCTCCCCGCGTTGCGGGACGTCCCAGCCATGACATCTTCGGTGATTATGGCGACGTCGCCCCAATTACCGGGCTTTCCAGGCAGATCGCTTTCACGCGGCGATGTAGGCACATTCAACTCAGTATGCGTATTGAGCGGTTCTTGTGTAGTTTGCGGTTCATGTGCATTGAGCTCAGTTTGCGTACGCAGCGAGTCTGCGGCATTGAGCCCCGCCGCGCCGGACCCAACGACCACCGTATTGAAGCGGTAGATTGGAATCTCCAATCCGCTATGCCTATGATAGCCGCTGACATATAAATCGTTCATGAAAATATCCATATCCGCTTATTTAAACATCCGCCTTGCAATTACTGCTGCCCTTTTATCTACAGCCGCCTGATATGGAACCCGCCGTCGACGTCGACAACGTTGCCCGTCGTATAGAGGAAGCTGTCGCCGCAGAACGCGGCAACGGCCAAGGCCACATCCTCCGGGCTGCCCCAGCGGGCTATGGGGAACGCCCCTTCCCCAATCAACGCGTCGTACTTGCCGCGCACGCCTTCGGTCATATCCGTGCTGATTATGCCCGGCCTTATCTCGTGCACATAAATGCCGTCATTTGCGAGCCGGTCGGCATAGAGCTGCGTGAGCATGGAGACGCCGGCTTTAGAAACGCAGTACTCGCCGCGCGATACGGAGCTGGTGTACGACGAACACGAAGTAATATTTATTATAGTCCCGCGCTTTTTGCCGATGATCGGCTGGCGCAACATCTCCCGGGCGACGAGCTGCGTCAGGAACATCGTCCCCTTGGCGTTGATGCCCATGACCCTGTCCCAGCTCTCCTCCGACATGTCCAGGAGATCGGCCCTGATTGCCGGGGCGACGCCCGCGTTGTTCACCAGGACGTCGATCCGCCCAAAATGCGCCAGCGTCTCTTTGACCAGGCATTCCCTGTCGGCGCCGATCGAAAGATCGCCCGAGACGGCGTGCGCGCTTGCCGCCTGGGCGCCCGGGAACAGCGTGGCGACGTCAACCTGCCGGGTGGAGAACACCGTAATGTTTGCGCCCCCCGCCAAAAGCTCCCGCGCGACCGCCAGTCCAATGCCGCGCGAACCGCCTGTTATAATTGCCGTTTTATTTTTCATATCGGCGCCCCGTCAGTCAAATATATGCCGCAGCTTCAACGATCTCGCCGCCGAGGCTTCGTCGGGCCTGCTCACAGCCGTCTTCTCCGGCGCTTTGTGCAGCGCGTCCGGGTCCGCCGCCGCCATTTCGCAAATCTCTATCAGCGCCGCCGCCGCTTCGTCCAGCGTCTCCTTCGTCTCGGTCTCCGTCGGCTCGAACATCAGCGCTTCGCGCACGATCAGCGGAAAATACATGGTCGGCGGGTGCATGCCCCTGTCAATCATGGCTTTTGCCACATCCAGGGCCGAAACGCCGGTCTGTTTTTTAAGCTTGTCCAGCGTCAGCACGAACTCGTGCATACAAATGCCCGGATAGGCCGCCTCAAAATGGCCCTCGAGCAGCTTCATCAAATAATTCGCGTTGAGGACTGCGTTTTCCGATACCTCCGAAATCCCTTCCGCCCCCAGCGCAGTCAGGTATGCCAGCGCCCTGACGACCACGAGGAAGTTACCGTGGAACTGTGTAATGCGCCCAATGCTGTCAGGGTTGTTTTTTTCGAAATGAAAGCCGTCGCCGCCAGCCAGCGCGCGCCCCGCCGGAAGGAACGGCGCCAGCGCAGCCTTACAGGCCACGG
The DNA here is from genome assembly GCA_009777515.1 of Oscillospiraceae bacterium. Taxonomy (GTDB): domain Bacteria; phylum Bacillota; class Clostridia; order WRLR01; family WRLR01; genus WRLR01. The sequence continues at coordinate 6,581 of WRLR01000064.1, forward strand.
GCCCGCTGCCGGGGCCGCCGCCGCCATGCGGCGTCGCGAATGTTTTGTGCAGGTTCAGGTGCAGCACGTCAAAGCCCATGTCGCCAGGCCGCGCGACGCCCATTATCGCGTTCATGTTGGCGCCGTCATAATACATCAGACCACCGGCATCATGTACGATGCGCGCCGCTTCCGCCGCCCTGCACTCGAACAATCCGAGCGTGTTCGGGTTGGTCAGCATCAGCCCCGCCGTGTTTTCGTCTACCATGGACTGAAGTTTTTCTATGTCGATCCCGCCGTCCGGAGCGGACTGCAGGTTCACCACGCGGAACCCTGCCATGCCGGCGCTGGCGGGGTTGGTACCATGGGCGGAGTCCGGCGCGATGATCACGTTGCGGTTGCCCTCTCCGCGCGACTCATGGTAAGCCCGTATCATCATCATGCCCGCAAGCTCGCCGTGCGCGCCCGCCGCGGGCGCAAAACTCATGGCGTCCATCCCCGTTATCTCGCACAGCCCGCGCTCGGCGGCGCAAAGCAGCTCCAGGCAGCCCTGGACCGTACGCTCCGCCTGCAGGGGGTGTATGTCCGCAAAGCCCGGCAGGGCGGCCGCCTCCTCGCACATCGCCGGATTGTATTTCATAGTGCAAGAACCCAGCGGGTAGAAGCCGCTGTTTACCCCAAACGCGTTGCGGGCGAGCATCGCATAATGGCGGCTGACTTCATTTTCAGCGAGCGCGGGCAGTGCCGGGGGTACCGCACGGAAGCATATGCCGCTCGGCGCGGCCCCCGCTGTTCGCATTTGCCCAGACGGTACATCAGTCGATCCCGCCGATTTCGGGGCGTCAGCCGATTCCGCCGATGACCCGTATGGGGCGTCAGTCGATTCTGCAGAAAACCCGTAAAGGGGTGGCACATCAATGCGTTCGACGTCGCAAGCGGGCAGCAGCGACGAATAATGGAATTGGGCGTTGGACGCGTCCCCCGATATCATATCGCGCCTTGCCCGTGCGCCCCTCTCAAATATCAGTTTCATATGGCGCACCTCCCAACCGCATCCACTAAATCGTCTATTTCCTGTTTCGTGTTGCGTTCCGTCGCGCACCAGAGTATACAGCCATCCAGCTCGCTGCCGAGCGGCAGCCCCCCCAGTATGCCGCGCTCCTCCAGTATGCGCTCGAGCCTATCGGGCGGCACGGGGCAGCGCGTCACAAATTCATGAAAGAACGGGCCGCCGAACACCGGTTCGAAGCCTTTGACGCGCGTTAGGTTCTTAAAAAGATACATGGCTTTTGACATGCACTGGCCCGCCGCGTCGCGCATCCCGCCTTGCCCCATGACGGCCATATATACAGACGCGGTCAACGCGCACAGCGCCTGGTTCGTGCAAATGTTGCTCGAAGCCTTCTCCCGCCTGATGTGCTGCTCGCGAGCCTGCAGCGTCAGCACGAAGGCGCGTTCGCCGCGCCTGTCCAGTGTCTCCCCCACTATCCGGCCGGGCAGCTTGCGCAACAGCTCGCGCCTGCACGCCATGAAGCCCAGGTAGGGCCCGCCGAACGACAGCGGCAGCCCCAAAGGCTGCCCCTCTCCGATGGCGATGTCCGCCCCGCATTCGCCCGGCGGCGCCAATATGGCCATCGCAATGGGGTTTACGACCATTACAAATTTCGCCCCTCCCCTATGCACAATGTCGCCGGCTTGCTTGGCGTCCTCTATTTGTCCGAAAAAATTCGGCTGCTGTATATACACGCAGGCCGTCCCGTCGTCCACCAGCGCCTTTAAAGCGTCGAGATCGGTCGCTCCGTTTTTGTGCGGCGCAACAACAAGCGGCGCGCCGGCCCTGGAGCAGTATGTCCGCATAGTTTCCAGCACGTGCGGGTGGATGGCTTGCGACACTACCACTTTGCTGCGCTTTGCGTCGCGGCACATCGCGACGGACTCTGCGGCGGCGACCGCGCCGTCGTATACGGACGCGTTGGCAGCGTCCATGCCCGTCAGCTCGCATATCATGGTTTGGAACTCGAATATGCACTGCAATAGGCCCTGGCTGATTTCCGCCTGATAGGGCGTGTAGGCGGATACAAATTCTTCTTTGGCCGCTATCCGTTTTACAACAGATGGAATATAGTGCCGATATGCGCCCGCACCCCGAAACATTGTTTTGAACACCTGGTTCTTGCCGGCGAGGCCGCGCATTACATCGAGCGTGTCCGCTTCGGATTTGCCCGGCGGCAAATCGAGCGGGCGGTCCATTCGAATATGCTGTGGCACGGCGTTAAATAGTTCGGAAGCGGAAGCGACGCCCAGAGCATCGAGCATCTCGCGCCTCGCCGATTCCGGGTTGGGTACGAATCCGCTCATGCGTGCGCCCCCTCTTCTTCGTCGCACAACGCTGCATATTGCTCCGGCGTCAGCAGGTCTTCCCCGTCTACTGCGTTTTCGACCTCGAATACCCATGTGCCGTAGGGCGAAGCGTTGATCAGCTCCGGAGCGTCCGCGAGCGCATCGTTTACGGCGCATATGGTTCCGCTCACAGCCGCGAACACTTCGGACACTGCCTTGACCGACTCCACCTCGCCGACCGCATCGCCCGCGCCGACTACCGAGCCGACAGAGGGCAGGTTAAAATAAACTATGTCCCCCAAGGCGTCCTGTGCGTAGTCGGTCAAGCCGACCTGCGCTTTGCCGCCATCTGTAAACCGGACCCACTCGTGCGTTTTAGCATAGAGCAAATTTTGTGGCACTTCCATATAAAATAACCTCCGTTATTGTTGTTGGACGAAAGCTAAGCTTCTTGCCGCCCCTGGCTGCTGCGCGTGTACAGAGGCATTGAGCAGCATTGGGCGAAAGCTAAGCGTCTTACCGCCCCTGGCTGCTGCGTGTATACAGATGCATTGGGCTGTATTGGGCATATGCTAAGCGCCTTGCCGCCCTTGGCTGCTACGCGTGTACAGAGGCAGCGGCGCTATTACGGCTTCTGTTGTCCTCCCCCGTATGTCCACCGTGACGGCCGTGCCCTCCGGCGTGCCGGCCTTGACCAGCGCCATTGCTGCGGCATAGCCAAGGTACGGGCAATGTGTGCCGGAAGTCGTCTTGCCGATATGCGCCCCGTCCAGATATATATCGTAATTTTCGCGGGCGATTCCGCGCCCCGTCACCTTTACGCCGACCCGCGCCCTGGCGGGCGGGCCCGCCGCGAGCAGAGCGTTTTTGCCGATAAAGTCGCCCTTTTTTAGCTTGACGGCAAAACTAAGGCCCGTCTCAAGGGGCGTTATGCTTTGGTCCATTTCATGGCCGTACAGCGGCATAGCCGCTTCCAGCCGCAGCGTATCGCGCGCGCCGAGCCCGCACGGGACGGCGCCTCTGCCTAGCAGCGCGTCCCACAGCGCCCCCACGCGCCCCGGTTCGCAGTACAGCTCAAACCCGTCCTCGCCCGTATAGCCTGTGCGCGAGACAAGGCACGGCGTCCCGGCTATTGATATATCTTCCGCGAACGTATAGCGCGCCGAGGGCAAGCGTCCCCGGGACGCGCTGTCTGCCAGTCCAGCGACCAGCGCTGCGGCCGCAGGCCCCTGCACGGCGATCTGGGCGGTCTGGTCCGAGACGTCCTCCAGCACCGCGCCCTCGCCCAAATGCTCCTGCATCCATTCCACATCGGCCTGCCGGTTGCACGCGTTTACGACGACGAGATACCGATCCTGTCGCACCCGGCAGACGAGCATGTCATCCAGTATGCCGCCCGCATCGTTGCACATGACGGTGTAACGGATTTGCCCGTCCCTCATCTTTGTAAAGTCGTTGGTGAACAGGCGCTGCAGGCTGTCAAGGGCCCCGGGCCCCGATATGAACACCTCGCCCATGTGCGAAACGTCAAACATCCCGGCGGCGGAGCGCACCGCCATATGCTCCCCGATGACGCCCAAGGCGTAGCGCTCGGGCATCAGCCAGCCCGCAAAAGGGACCATCCTCGCGCCCAGCGCGGTATGCCTGTCATACAAAGGCGTTTTCATTTCCATATATAGCACCCCAATAGATTACAATCCAATAAATTACATACCAATTTATAGCACTCCAATAGATTACACACCAATAAATAACACCCTAATATATTAATTCCAAGTTAAAACCGCTAATGGCGGCAGTAAAATCTATATTTACGGACACAGGGTTTGATTTTTACTGCGTCTCCACTTCCTCATACTGGATCGCCGATTGTGCATCCGTTAAATCGGCATAATGGCCGCAGGCCGTCAGCGCATATAGCGCGCAGCCAACTGCGGCTTCCTCCGTGTTTTTTGGCACGAGCATGGGCATACCGAAACGTTTTGTCAGCGTTCTTCTCAAATAGGCGTTTTTCCGCAGCCCATTGCCGGCGCCGATCAAAAGGCTACGTGCGCCTGTCGACGCGCCGTCCATATGCCGGTACAGTTCGTAAAATTCTTCCGCTATCCCATCTAGTACGCCGGACGTCAAGCGTTCCGGCGTAAAATTGGCCAAGCTTATGTTTGTTATGCTGCCGCGCACACCCGGCGAACGCCGCGTGCCGCTGAAGAGGGGGGCCACTATTAGCGGCTCAATGTCAGAAGCGCCCGTTCCGATTGCGTTATTTCCGTTATCGCCTTTACTGATTGTGCCATCTCCGGCAGTACCCGTTCCGGTTATTCCCGACCCGGCGCAGTTCAGCGATCGCCCCATGGCGTCGTACAGAGGGCCGGGCGCCGCCACGCCAGCCATGTGCAGCACAGAGGCATAAAACTTCTCCAGCGCCGCATACGCGCTGCCCGCGCAGAGGGTGGCGCCCACTTGCAAACAGCGCGCGCCCGACAACGGCCTGACCTCCAGCAGGTGGCCACCCGCCAGGTTGTCGCCGCATACGGATATCTGCCCGCCCGTTCCGACATTGATCAGTACCGACGCGTCCGGTTCCGCCACGGCGCCTAAAAAACTCGCCTGATTATCGCCAATACAAAAGCTCACGGGAACGCCCGCGCATATTTTATCGGTAATAACACCACCGCCGTCGCCATATACTATGCCCCGCGTTTCGCCAAACAGGGCGCAGCCGGTTTCCACAGCGGGAAAAAAGGCCGGTTCCATGCCCGCTTTTTTTATGGCGCTGCCGTCGAAATGCTCCCCACCGAGCGTATACAGGGCTATGCTCGCCGCGTTGCTCGCGTGCGTCGCGCACCTAGTCCCGCCTGTCAGCTTCATGGCGACATAGTCGCCTATCGTACACAAACTGGCTGCGCCATCCGGCACGAGCCGGTTTTGCATATTATAAAAATGCGTGACCGCACCGTATCCGGTCGCCAGATCGCCGTAGCCGGTCAGTTTTTCCAGCAATTGGACATAGCTTCCGCCACCCGGAGCAGGCTCGTCGCCCCGCTTGTCCTGCCATGTGTAAAGCGGGCTGACAGCCGCGCCGCGCTTGTCTATATATACGATCCCGTGCATCTGGCATGAGAGCCCGATGGTTTTTATCGGACTATACTTGCCGCAAAACTTTTCGATGACGCTGACTACAATTCCGAGTATGGCTCCGGGGTCCTGTACGGATTCATACGGGCAAAATGCCGCCCCGCCTACCGCTCCGTCTGCCGCCCCGCCCAACACCCCGCCTGCCGCCCCATCTGCCGCTCTGCTCAACACGCCGCTTGCCGTCCCGCCTGCCGTTCCGCCCAATACGCCGCCCGTATTTGGCAAAGTGACCGTCTCCACTATGCCCGCGCCGTCACAATCCAGAGCAACCGCGCTTATGGTCGTCGTGCCGATATCTATGCCTATTGCGTACATATGGCGCCCCGTTTATATGTTAGTCCATTAAAATGATTGTAAAATCTTCGCAAACACAACAATACACACTTCCATAACCTATGCTTTGATAAGCCGTAGAGCGGGGGCAAGCCCCGCTCGCATGCTATTTGCCGATTTTTTCGCCTGATACCTTGGCGTAGTAGTTGGCCAGGCCGCTGTGGTCGTCCTTGTCCAGGCCGTCCGCGCGCAGCGTCTGGAACATCTCCATGATGGCGGCGGTCAGCGGGAGGGGCGATCCGTATTCGTGCCCCGTGTCCAAAGCGTTCGCGAGGTCCTTTATATGCAAATCGATCCTAAAGCCCGGTTTGAAGTCGCCCTCCAGCATCATCGGGGCCTTGGCGTTAAGCACGGCGGAGCCGGCAAGGCCGCCTTTTATGGCGTCAAACACCAGCGCCGGATCCACGCCCGCCTTTTTGGCCAGTGTCAGCGCCTCCGCCGCACCGGCTATGTTGCACGCGACTATGACCTGGTTCGCCAGCTTAGTCGTGTTGCCCGCGCCAATCGCGCCGCAGTAGACCGCCGATGCGCCCATCTTTAGCAGTATGTCGTCTTTGACTTGCGCGAACACCGCCTTGTCGCCGCCAACCATTATAGACAGCGAGCCGTCGATTGCCTTGGGCTCGCCGCCGCTCACCGGCGCGTCAATCATCTTTACGCCTTTTTGCGCACAGGCTTTTTCGATCTCGATCGACGCCGCAGGGGCTATCGAGCTCATGTCTATGAGTATCGTTCCGGGCTTCGCGCCCTCCAGCACGCCGCCCGCGCCCATAACGGCAGCCTTGACGTGCGGCGAGTTCTGGACCATGGTGATGACGATCGGGCATTCCTCGGCGACAGCTTTTGAGGATGCAGCCGCTTTTGCCCCGGCGGTCACGAGGTCGTCGACGCTCTCCTTGATGAGATCAAAGACAATCAGTTCATGACCCGCCTGCAGCAGGTTCTTTGCCATCGGTTTCCCCATAATGCCCAATCCGATAAACCCTATCTTCATAATAATTACCATGCCCCTTTCATAAACCATATTATTTATTTTTATCAATTTGCAAATTTATTTAAGCAAGCCCAGCGCTTTATGCGCTATGTTTTCAGCGGTCAGCCCATAGTGCGCGTACAGCTCCCCCGCACTGTGCGCCGACTGCCCGAACTCATCCATAATGGCGACAAAATCCATGGGCGCCCCGGACTGCCTCAGCGACAGCGCTACGGCGGATGCCAGCCCGCCGATGAACGTGTGCTCCTCCGCCGTGACGACTGCCCTGGCCCCTGCGCACAGCGCGGCGCATCCTATGTAGTCAAAGGGCTTCATTGTCGCGCAGTTGACCACTTTTGACGAGAAGCCCCTGGCTTCCAAAATATCCGCCGCATCCATTGCCGCGTCCAGCATGACGCCAAACGCGAATATCACAACGTCCGAGCTACCCGAACCACCCGAGCTGCCCGAGCCACCCGAACCGTCAAAACCGCCAAAACCGCCCGAACCACCCGAACCGCCCGAGCCAACCAAGGCACCCGAACCGTCTCTGACGACCCGAAGAGCGCCCGGCGTAAAATCGTCCTCCATATTAGTATAATCGACCACGGGATTGCGGCACACCCTAATATAGACAGGCCCATCTATTTTTGCTGCCGCGCGCACGGCCATATGGGTCTCGGCGGCGTCGCAGGGCGTGAAAACCGTCATATTCGGTATCGCACACATCACGGCGACGTCCTCGACCGCCTGGTGCGTCGAGCCGTCGCCGAAGTCCGAGAGCCCCGCCGAGGAGCCGCATATCTTGACATTCAGCCGGCCAATCGAAATGGTCTGCCGTATTTGGTCGTACGCGCGCCCGGACGCAAAAACGGCGAACGAGCTGGCGAACGCAATCTTGCCGGCTGCAGCCAGCCCTGCCGCTGTGGACAGCATGTTCTGCTCGGCAATGCCCATCTCAAAATACCGGTTGGGGTACTCGGCGCCGAAAAGGCTGGACATCGTCGACTTCCCAAGGTCTGCCTCCAGAGCCACGACGTCCGGGTTCTCCGCGCCCAGCGCGACCAGCGCCTCTCCATACGCCGTCCTTTGGCTGCTCAATTTTTTATCTGCCATAAAAAAACGCTCCGTAATTATTATTGTTCGAGTTCGGCGAGCCGGGCGTCCAGCTCGGACAACGCAATGGCGTACTGCTCGGGCGTCAGCGCCCCGTTGTGGAAAGCCGCGTTGTTTTCCGCGAACGATATGCCCTTGCCCTTGATGGTGTTGGCGATCAGCGCAGTGGGCTTCCCCACCACCGTGTCGGCTTCGTCGAACGCGTCCAGCAACGCCCCCGCGTCATGCCCGTCGACCTCGATCACATGCCAGCCAAACCCGCTCCACTTCTCTGCCAGCGGGTCGGTCAAAAACCGGTCCCTTGTAAAGCCCGTAGCCTGCATGTTGTTTTTGTCCACAATGCCTACTATATTGTCGAGTTTGAAATTCACCGCCGCCATGGCGGCTTCCCATATCTGCCCCTCGGCGATTTCCCCGTCGCCCATCAGGCAGTAGACTTTTCTCCCCGTGCCGTCCAGGCGCATGGCCAGCGCCAGCCCGTTGGCGATGGAGAGCCCCTGGCCGAGCGAGCCCGTGCCCGCCTCAATGCCCGGCGTCTTAAGCCTGTCCGGATGCCCCTGCAGCATTGACCCGAGCTGCTTTAGCGTCTTTAGCTCGCCCTTGGGAAAATAGCCGCATTCCGCCAGTGCGGCATATTGCGCTATGGCTGCGTGCCCCTTGCTGCACAAGAATTTATCGCGCCCCGGATAGTGTGGGTCCTGGGGTCTGTGGATCATCTTGCTTCCATATAGCGCGGCGATGATCTCCGCGCTCGAGCATGAGCCGCCCAGGTGGCCCGTTTGTCCATCGCAGCCCATCATTTCCACGACGTCCCTGCGAATCCGATTCGCCAGCCGCATCAGCGCTCGGATTGATTGTTCGTTAGCCATTCCTCACAGCCGGGCCCTGCGCCCGGCCCCCTTCCTTCTAAATAATCAGATTAATCAAAATTAATGAGTATTATTTGTATTATCAGTATTCATGAGTATTATCTATATTATAAATATAATCAGTAATTAGTGTCGTACGGCCAGGGTGACCCGCCCGCCAGGCAGCCGCCATCCACATGGATCATCATACCGCTCATATAAGACGAGGCGTCCGAGGCTAGCATGATCACCACGCCGACCAGTTCCTCCGGGGTCCCGGGCCGCCGCATTGCGATCCGCTCGCGCAGGTACGCGCTCCGCTCCGGGTGCTCCCAGGTGACAGCCGTCAGGGCGGTCAAAATATGCCCGGGCGCTATCGCATTCGCCCTGATCCCGTACTGCGCCCATTCCACTGCCATCGAGCGCGTCAGCGCAGTCACGGCGCTCTTGGACGCGCCGTAGACGCTACAGCCGCCCAGCATGCCGACAGAATTGTGCGACGCGACGTTGATGATGTTGCCGCTTTTTTGCCGCATCATGTGCTTGGCGACCTCCTGCGACAGAAAATACAGCCCCTTTAAGTTGATGCCCATGATCATGTCGTACGTCTCTTCCGTCACGTCGAGGAAGCCTTCGCGCCTGTTGACCCCGGCGCAGTTTATCAGCACGTCGATCCGCCCGGCGTCCATGATGATCCTGCCCAGCGCGTTGCAAACGGACTCCTGGTTCGACACATCCATATGATAGCATGCGGCGCTCCCGCCGCCGCTGCTCCCATTGTCGCCGTTCCCGCCGCTCCCGCCGCCGCCACTTTCGACCCCTCCGCCGTCTCCACCTCCGTTGATCCTGTCCGCCAATGCCGAAAGCCCGTCCATGTCGATGTCGCACAGCAACATGTCGCCGCCTGCGCCGGCCAGCCCCTCCGCCAGCGCGCTGCCGATGCCCCCGGCCGCGCCGGTGAGCAGTATCTTCTTGCCGGAAAGCCCAAACATCTTTTCAAGGTTGCCCACCGCCATATATCCAACCCCCTGCCTCATTTACAGTAACTTGCGCCTAACTCGCCTCCGAAGCGCCCATACGCCCCGCTCATCCCGCACGCTTCCGCAGTACTTGTACGCCCCCTACGTCCCCTTCGCGTCAATATTCGAGCGCCGCTTTTATCATGGCAAAATATTTATCCTGCGGAACATATTCCGGCACGCTGTTGCCGGTGCCGAGCGCGTAGCCTCCCCTGCCTTCGGCGCGTTTGAGCATCGCGCGGCTCCGCTCCGTGATATCGGAGTCCGGGCGCTTTATGACAAAATCCACGTCTATCCCGCCGAGGATTGCAATGCGCCCGCCCCACTTCTCATATGCGTCCTCAACCGGGAGGATGACGTCTTCAAAGGAATGCTTGGCGTCGAAGCCGCAATAGTCAATCACGTCGTCCATCACGCAGTCCAAGTTGCCGCACGAATGCAGCGTCACGGGCATATTACGCGCGTGCGCGACGTCGACGATCTTTTTGTGCCACGGGAGCACAAACTCGCGCATATGCTCCGGCGACAAGAACGTCTGGTTTTTGAACCCCCAGTCGTCGTTTGACATGATGAACCCGACTGCAGGGTACGGCGCTGCGATTTCGTAATATTTGACCAGGCGTCTGCCGACATTGTCGAATATGGCTTTTGCGAGATCGTGGTTTTCATATATCATATAGCAGAGATTGTCGTAGCCCGTCAGCGATATCGCATTCTCGAGTACGCCGCCCGGACCCATCACCATCAGCTTCATGCCGTCCGGTAAATATTTTTCAGCGTCGTCCAGCCGCGAGTAGTCGCAGTTTTCCGGCTCCGGCCACACGTACGCCTCGTACGAGGCCTCGTCGGTGATGACGAAGCCCTCGTTCAGCGAGATCGTGTCCTTCCTGTTGCGCGGCTCGGCGTTAAAGCCCATCTCGCTTGCGTGCGTCGTCGCGTAATCGTACCCGGCCGCCGCGAAAGCGTCTATCATGAGCCGCTGGTTGCGCACCGCAAAGTCCGGCCCGCCGTCTACGAGCTCCCTGCCCGCCAGCCGCTCGTACAGCGGCCTGTTGAGAAACAGTTCAAACAGGGTAGGCCGCGCCGGCGCCTCGCGTCGAAATACTTTATATAGATTTTCAATGTCCGGCTTCCTGTCGTGCAGTTTCATCATAATCCGCCTCCATATCAAACTCCACATCATACTTCATGCCATATTTCCGTATCCTGCTTCGTTTCTAGCTTACATAGCGCGCTTCATAACCAGCCGCCATATTTAATTTCCAAAGATATTCTACAAATCCAATCACCGATGGAAATCTTAAATCTTACGATTATAAATTATATCATATATTAATCATTAACAATCGTTCAACAAGAGCAAGGTAAGCTCCGCCCCAGACCTGCCCCGCCCCAGCCCCCGCCACTACAGAAACCGTACGGGCTGCTCCTTAATATACAATTGTCAACATATATATAAATGCTAAATTCATACGAACTTTATCTCGCTCAAAAGCGCTTTTGCTTTCGCCTCGCCTTCACCTCCGCCGTATTTTTTGAACAACTCGACGAACAATGCCGGCGAAGACGCGTCCCGGCCCTCTATTTTCGCGCCGCACAAAGCGTGCTCCAGCCATGCAAAAATCGAGGCCTGGGCGTACGACATCCCCCCCATCTGGCAGTGGCTGGACGCGCCCTCCTGCTTCGTAAACAGCCGGACGTAGCGCGGGCATTCCAAAGAATCAATATAGTCAAGCAAGCCGTTTACAACGCGCTTTGAAGCTGCGGCAGAGCTTTGGATGTCGTCCTCGCTGAACATGAACAGCATGGGCTTCCCCTTCAGTTGCTCTTCATGGCCTATAAGAGTATATTTTTCATATGCCTTGACCCACTCGGAAGCAGTGCTGATGCCCAACACCCATGACGAATGGTTAAAGCCCCAGCGCGCCGCAGTGTTCCTCTTCATGATAGCGCCCAGCGCCTTGTCCATGATAGCGTCGCTCTTCAACAGCCACTTCATCCCCTCCCTGGCGGCTGCCCCGCAGTCCACGACCAATGTATTGGGGATACAGGCTTTTATGCGGGGGTCGAGCGCGCCCCTCATACACAGATACCCGCCCATGGAGTAGCCTATGATGGCAATCTTCTCATTGTCGATATCGCTGCGCCCCATTAAGTAGTCCAGAGCCGCGCCAACAGGTTTTTCGTAATCGGGGCGGAAGATCAGCCCGGGATTGTCCATTAGGGCGCTCCATTGGCCGGGGCCCTCGAAGATCAGGCAGTTCCAGCCGTATTCGCGGGCAATCGCCCCTATCCAGCAGTACACCTCCTCTTTCGTCGAATCGAATCCGCCGATGGCGATGAGCACCGGCCTGTTATCCAGTCCCGACGGCATGTAGTAGCCCGACAGCGCGGCTCCCTCGTATTCTATCTCAACCTTTTCGATCGGGCGCTGCGACAGCTCGATCATGTTATGGAACGCGTCCACGCTCTTGCCCCAATAGCCTCTGTGGCGCGGATCGGTGTGGTGCGCGTAAAAACACGCCGTCCGGTAATAGTTGCTCGCCCGCATGAATGCTTTGCGCGCGGCGATGCTGTCCCCGCTTTTCAACTGCGAGCGCGCGTAGCTTTCGACATATTCCGCCGTCGCGCCCCACTCGGATATCCAACTGTCGAAGTCATTGTCCTTTATCCTCTCCATGGTTTCCATGCATTCGCCAAACTCCGCCGAGCCGACGGGCAGGGTCGATACGCACCTGATAAATTCGTAGTTGAAGCCGCCCACGACTTTATTGCCAAAATCGACTTTCATCCCCATACCTCCCAAATGTTTTGAAATATTCGTAATATAATTTCATAATATGTGGCTAAGTTGGATTTGTCAATAATATTTTGAAATATTTATTGGTATATTTCATAAATTATGTTAAAATGTACGCGGTGGTGGTTAAAATGAATGGATTCGAAAAAAGGACAGCCGCCAAAAAGGCGGCTATAATAGGGGTCGCGCGCGACCTTTTTGCACAGCGCGGCATGCGTGACGTCAGCGTCAGCGAAATCGCCAGGGGGGCCGGGGTTTCGCAGGTGTCCATATATAATTATTTCGAGGACAAGAACGCGCTGGCCAAGGAAGCCTTCGTCGCATATATCGAAGCGGAGCTCGCCAATTACGAGCGCATTTTGGGACAGGACATGCCATTCGCGGACAAGCTGGAGCTTATCATGCAGGGCAAAAGCAGCGTGCTGGGGCAAATGGCGCAGTCGCATTTCAACGAAAAAGCTTTGGACGACAAAATGTTGCGCCAGGTTTTCCAAGAGGCCATAAAAGAAAAGGCTGAGGCCATATATTCTAGTTTTATCGAATTAGGAAAAAGGGACGGCGCAATAGATGCGGGCATACCTACCGAGGCGATCATGTCGTTTTTCATGATGTCGATGTCCATTTTTCAGCAATCGGAATATATGAAAGAGTCCAACGAGTATAAAATGGGCATATTAAAACTTTTCATGTACGGGGTAATCGGGAAGCCGCCGGGCCCCCAAGAGCCAATGTAAAACCAAAGTGAAATTTATACCGTCATTTCACGTGTAATTATATTGCGTTGCCGCAGCGTACGACAAACACCCTGCCGCCGTGAGCGCCCAACACACTACCGCCGCGTACGACAAACACCCTCTGGTTGCGTTGCACGCTCCGCGCCGACCCAACCGCAAGGTCGGTTCAGGTCTCAGAAGCCCTGCCCCTGGGCGCCTCCGGGGCGGCCGCGTCCCTCGCCGCGACCGGGGCGCTGCCAACATCGCCGCCAACGTCGCTGCCGTACGCGGCGGACTGGCTCAGCACCAGAAACGCGTTCGGGAGATAACGGCCCGTCTTCATGGGCGTCGATGGCTTCCCGACTATCTCGCCGTCGTACATCATGACTGACGAGCTGCCGCCGTCGCACAGCCCCGCGTTGACACAGCCGTATTGCAAAAATAAATCTGCCACATCGCCCGCCGTGATGCCCAGCGAGTGTCCCGGCTGCCGCCCGTCAAACGTAGCCATGAGGATCGTGCCGTCCTCGCGCTGGCCGATGCCGGTCCTGGGCTGCAGGCCCCACCCTCCGCTGCCCGATATCAGCTTCTTGCCATCGACGATGAGCGATGGCCCGTACTGGGCGAGATCGCGGATGTTGTGCGCCTCGAAGTCCTTGATGGTGCCGGCAAGCAACACGTTTTGGTCGTTGAAAGCGACGGAGGCATATGTCGACTTCGCCCCGTGGCCCCAGGCGTTGCCGTCCGCGACGCTCCAGCCGATGATGGTCCCGCCCCTCCCGTGGCCCTCCGGGTCGTCAAAGCCGTTGCCGTTCATGCCGGCAATGGCGTCATATTCGTCCAAATAGGATTTTATCAACTGGCCCTGCACATTCTTTTTGTTGGTGTTGCGCACGACGACGCGCGAGGGGTCGGACACAAACAGGATGCGCCCCGTGTAGCCGGTTTTACGGATCTCCACGATGTATATGTCTTCGGCCCTGTTGCTGATTATGACTGTGTTACCGAACTCGTCGACGTCCCCCACGGCGGGGAACGGCGGCAAGTCTTCCTCGGCGGCGTAGGCGCTATAGTCCGCCCCCCCGAGCGCGCCCCCGAAAAACATCATGTCCGGGACCTGATAGCCAGGCTGCCCGGCCTGGTTTTGGCCGGTTTGGTCAAAGAATGAAAACCCGGGCGATTCCCCGGAGTTGAGCGCATTCGCGCCTGTCCCGTCGGCGCCCGCGCCACCTCCGGCGCCTGCGCCCTGCCCGTTAGCGCCCTGGGCGCCCGCAGCGCCCGCGCCCGAACCCGCGCCGCCGCTGCCCGGCGCCGCAGAACCGGCGCCCCTCGAAGCGATGTCGGAATGCACGAGGCTGGGGTTGCTCAGCGTATCTTCGTCGGTGACAATCTGTTGGAACATCACGCGGTCGATAAGCCATCGCGGAAAAAACCTTGTGGCAAGCCAATGGTGCTCGGCTGTGGTCATCGCCGTTTCAATCCAAATGTCGCGCGCCTCGCCGATAATGGGCAGGTCTGTAAATATAATTATGAAATAAAGGGAGATGGTCAATGCGATCGCTATATTGACCCCCATAAGAACTTTTACAACAGAGCTACCGCGCGGGGCGTCCTCGGCTTCGGCTTCGTCCTCGTCATCGTATTCGCCTTCTTCAGTCTCGAAGTCCACATCGCCCGGTTCCGCGCCAAAATATATATCAACATTACTGTCTGTCTGTTGTTCCAAATAATCCCATTCTTCCTGCTTTTTAAGATTGGTCATCTCTCAATGCCTTTTCATTTTCATTAGTATATTCGCTTGCCCGCCTTTTGCCCGCCTTTTGCCTGCCTGCTGGCCGCCGGCAGCCGTCAGTTTTATAAATACTGCGTACAGCACATAGATTGTACCCTTATATGGCGATATTGTCAATTTTTCGGTTTTTTTATATAATTGAAACAAAAACAAAGGATTACAACATGTCTAAACTGAAGCCAGAACCCCTTTTAACCATAAAGCCATTTAGCGACGTCTATATTTCCACAGGCAATGGCAAGCTCAAGCCTGTGTTAAAAAAAGGCTTTGATGCGCTTGGCGGCATACAGAAATTCGTCAAGCCGGGCCAAAGCGTCCTGTTAAAGCCGAACCTCACGGCAGGCGCGGACCCGAGCACCGGCGGAACCACCGACGCCAGGTTCTGCGAAGCCGTAGCGGAGCTGATCATCGAGCACTGCAGTCCCGGCCAGTTGTATCTGGGCGAAAACACCGGCAGCGGCAACATGACGATGAACGCATATAAGCAATTTGGCTATGTAGAAATGTGCAAGCGCCACGGCATCGAACTGGTCGATTTCACCAACGCGGAGAGGGTCGACGTCGAGGTGCCGGGGGCGTTGTATGCGGACGTCATATCGATGCCGAAAGTCATAATGGACGTCGACGTTTTTATCACGCTTCCTATATTAAAAAATCATGACACCGTTTGCATCACTGCGGCAGTCAAAAACAGCTTTGGGTTGGTCGAGCAGGAGACGCGCACGCAGGCGCACAGGGACGACGCCATCGAACAGTACCTGGTCGACATCGGGTGCGCGCGCAGCCCCGACTTTTCTATAGTAGACGGGCGCATCGGCATGGAGGGCGTGGCCGGCGGCGCCTATTTTGACCGCCCGCGCTTCGCCAACCGCATCATCATGGGCGCAGACCCCGTTGCGGTCGACGTCGTATGCACGCATGTGATGGAGCAGAACCCGCGCGTGCGCTACCTGCAGTGGGCGGACGAGCGCGGCCTTGGCAATTGCAACCTCGATTACATCAATATACACGGCATGCCCCTCGAAGAAGCAAAGGTGGCGTTCATGTCGCCCGCCGGGCAATTTGAGGAGCAGTCGAGCGGGAAGCTCCGGCTGCACGACCTTGGCTCGTGCTCCCGCTGCCGCGCCGTCGCGCAGGGGACGCTGCACCGCTTCCACACCCCGGAGAGCATCATCGGGCGCGTGGACATTGTGTACGGCTCCGGCGAATGGGATGTGCCTGACGACCTATATGAAAACTGCATCCTGGTCGGCAACTGCATCAACAAAAAATACCGCGCGATGGGTACCTGGATCCCCGGCTGCCCCATGAGCCGGGACGACTATTTTAAGGCTCTCAACGACATGGATATAGTGTGCTCAAAATGCGAGCAGGCAGTCAACCGCTTCATGGCCAACCACACACCTGAAGAGCTGTCGTTCGTGCGTATCCTTTCGTCCAACAAGACGGTGTTCCAGGGCGCGTTCAACCGTTCGCAGTCCACCGATTTTCTGCTCGCCGTGGGCGACTGCCAGCAGCGGTACGCGGGCTACCATATACGTCGAGGCAGAGACGAGCTGATCCAAAGGGGCATAGCCGACAAGGTGGACGCCGGTTTCTTTGTCATGCAGATACCGGGGCACGAGCCGACGGTCGAGGCGCTCGAAGAAGCGTTTGCCGAGTTGAAAAAGCGCGAAACCCAGTGGAAGAATATGCAGCCCACGCTCACGCCAAAAGGCAATG
The DNA here is from genome assembly GCA_009777515.1 of Oscillospiraceae bacterium. Classification (GTDB taxonomy): domain Bacteria; phylum Bacillota; class Clostridia; order WRLR01; family WRLR01; genus WRLR01. The sequence goes on from WRLR01000064.1 coordinate 23,351, forward strand.
GATAATGTTTAAAAATCGTACGAAAGGGCAATGTAGAATATTAGGGAATCGTACGTAAGGGCATTGCTTAATCATTGAGGAGATCGCGCGCATGGATAAGACGGCTTTATATAACATTTCGTATGGCCTGTTCGTTTTGGGCGCCCGCGACCGCGGGAAATATGGCGGAAGGTACGCTGGCTGCGTCGTCAACACCGTCCTCCAGGCGACAGCCAATCCCGTTACCATTACTGTCTGCGTAAACAAGGATAATTACACAAACGGCTGCATCAAATCGACGGGGGAGTTCACCGTTTCCATACTAAGCGAACGCGTCAGACAGGAGGTGTTCGGCGTGTTTGGCTTCCACAGCAGCCGCGACACAGATAAGTTTTCCGAGGTGGAACATGCCTTCACCTCTTCTGGGCTGCCTTATTTGACGGAAGGCGTCACCGG
>WRLR01000065.1 GCA_009777515.1 Oscillospiraceae bacterium
CGGGGACTTATTACATAAGGTTAGAGCGTTATTCGAATGATGCGTTCAACGACTACTCTATCCGCGTCAACTATACAGATGAGTCGTCAGGCAACTATGAAAGCGAACCGAACGGTTCAGTTGGTTTGGCAAACCCCATCACAAATGGCATGCCGATCACCGGTCACATCGAAAGCAGCGGCGATGTGGATTGTTATTCGTTCTCGCTGGGGGGCAACGGCAGCTTGACGATGACATTTTTCTATTCCGGTGGCACACCGGGCCACAGGCTCAGGTTATATGACAGCGCCAACACCGTGCTTGTGGACGCAACGTTTACATCATCATCCGTTGTATTTCCTTATACCACAGCAAATATTCGCGTGCCCGCCGGGGCTTATTATATTCGGCTTGAACAATATTCGAACAATGCATTCAACGACTATACCGTAAAATATGATTTTATTGATGAGACGCATGGGAATTTTGAAAAGGAACCGAACGGTTCCACAACCACTGCCACGCCCATTAATGCGAACACGCCTTATACAGGAAATATCTATAACAGCTCTGACAGGGATTTTTACAGTTTTTCCATGTCCGGCGAAAGCAAGGTTTCGCTCACATTTAGCTACAGTTCGGGCACGCCCGGCCACAGGATCAGGCTGTTAGATAGTTCCAATAAAACGCTTATTGACCAAACTCTAACCTCAAGCAGTACGGTTATGCCATTTACAACCAATGAAGCCAGCGTCAATGCTGGGATTTATTATATACATATAGAGCAATATTCGAATAATGCATACAACGATTATACTATACAAGTGAATACGGGAGGTGCTGTTACGCCGCCGGTGCAGACGCCTACACCGCCGCCCGAGGTGGTTCCGCCGCCTGCGGCGACGCCGACTCCACTGCCGACGCCGACCCCTGTCCCTACTCCGACAATCGTGCCCACGCCAGCGGCGAACGATTCCTCGAAACTCACACATAACGGAAATCAATATCAACGCTTAGAGGTCGGCATGACATGGTCGCAGGCAAAAACTTATGCTGAAAGCTTAGGCGGGCATTTGGCGACGATAACAAGCGCCGGGGAGCAAAGTTTTATAGAGTCTTTACTAGCCGACGGCGGCAAAAACAGCTACTGGCTGGGCGGTTATCGTACGGAAGGCCGCAACTTCGCATGGGTTACGGGTGAGCCAATGACATACACGCGTTGGGCTTCCAGGCAACCGGATAACTATACCGGCTACGATGATAGGTTAATGATATACAACAGGCAAAATGGAGACGGCGCCCGTTTCAGGTGGAACGATATGCCGGATAATGGGGAATGTTTCGGGGAAGTGTTCTTTGGGTTAGAAAACTTCGGACTTATTGTCGAATGGAGCATCACCGCCACGCCCACCCCGACGCCGACGCCCACACCGACCGTGAGACCAACCCCGACCCCGACCGCGACACCTGCACGCACGCCTACGCCTGCGCCCACCCCTACGCCTTCGGGCAACCCTGTCAGGGGCTTCGAGGTCAGCGCCATCAGCGTCGGCGTCAAGCTGTGGTGGAACCCGATGCCGGGCGGCGTGGGCTACCGCGTGTACCGCTCGGAGAACGAGAACGAAGAGGGGATATCCATCTCCGACTTCTACATCACGTTCAACGAGTTCGTGGACGTGAACGTGTTCCCCAACACGACTTACTACTACACCATATGCCAGGTCATCAGCGGCGCGCGCGCGATGGACGGGGTGCGCGAAGTGCTCGGGCCCGTGACGAGCAAACTGACCGTCAGGACCGGGGGCAATATTATCGGCGGCGACCTCCAGCCCCCGATGCCCGGTGCGCGCAAGAAGTATATAACAATGAGGATCGGCTATGAGTATATGTCCGTCGACGGGCTCATACAAGAGATCGACCCCGGCAGGGGCACCGCACCGTTGCTAATGAACGCGCGTACTTTGGTGCCGATCCGCGCGATCGTGGAAGGCATGGGCGGCCGCGTGGGCTGGCAGGAGTACAACCAGGAAATATCGCTCGACTACGCGGAATACAGCGTGCGCATGTGGCTGAACAGCTACAACATGACAGTCAACGGCGCGTCGCAAACGCTCGACGTACCGCCCATGACGATCAACGACCGCACAATGGTGCCCATCCGCTTCGCCACCGTAAACCTCGGCTGCGATATCGAATGGGAAGAACCCACGCAAGCCATTTATATCGTATATTATTAAAATTTGTGCTGCGTGGCGAGAATAGGGAATAATTAAAGAGGGCTCTCTTGTGTCGGCGCCATAACACAAGGGAGCCACTCCCATGTATTTGCCATGAGGGCGTAACCCGCCCTTTGGGGCAAGGGAAACCCCCGCCGCATCTTGGCGGAGATTCATTACCACCGGAGGTCAATGTTTTATGTTAAAACGATTTATATGCGCAATAATAATAACAGCCATGGCGTTCGCGCTTGCCGCGCCGCCGGTGCACGCGGCGAAGGCGATTAACATCGGGCGCGAAACCGCAGGGTCGTTCAATGCAAAGGGCATGTCTGCCGACTACACCCTGCGCCTGGACTCGCCCATGGACATTGGCTATAGCATCGTGGTTTCGAGCAATAGCCCGCAGGGGGCGTATGCGGTTGAATGCTACATCGGCATTTTCAATGCCGACCGTTCCGCCGGCTATGAGCACCACCTGGATCAGCTTGACAAGCCGACTTTGAACAGCAGCAGCGGGACGCTCACATACAAAAAGCAGCCGGAGCGGCTGCCGGCCGGGACATATAATGTGCGTCTTTCAATCCCGGAATACTTGTTCGCGGAAGAAGATGAATACGGATATAAAGAACTCTCTTGGGACTTTATCATTAATTATGTCTTAACAATAACCATCGGGGACCGGACGCCCAGCAATGCCAGCATCACCGCCGCGCCTGGCACGGGCACGGGTTCCGGCGCCGGTTCGGGCGCAGGCGCAAACGCAGGCGCCGATTCGGGCATGAAATCGATGTTCGGCGCGGTCCCCATCCGCAACCCGCTCAAAGGCAGGCTTAACAGCTATACTACGTATATGGACGATGCCACGCTATATCTTGACAGCCGGGCTGAAATAGGGTTCTTACTGCGCTTTAGCACAAACGGCGTGTATCGAACCGATGAGATCGAATGGGTCGCACTGGTCTACGACGACGACAAAAACAGAGGTATCCGCGTCAGCAACGAAGGCTGGTCGGACGGGTTCGCGCTCAACTACAATCAGGGCGAGGCGCAAGTGGAAAAAGCGCCCGTCGTGCTGCAGGCCGGCACATATAGGGTGAGTTTTTTCGTGAACGGGATTTATTTTCATGAAGTCGATAGATTTGGCGACTTAATTGATAACAACCTGACGGTCGATTTTGAGATGATGCTGACCAGCGACAGGGCCGGAGCAAGCGAACTGACGGGGAGCGGCGCGAGCGCCCCGTCCGCGCCGCCGTCCACGCCGTCCGCACCGCCACCCCCCGCACCGTCGGCCGGCCAATCGTCCGGCGCGCATAGCGACATTACCGTGATCGTCAACGATGTCCGGCTATCTTTTGACCAGCCGCCCATCATAGAGAACGGTAGGACGCTGGTCCCCATGCGCGCCATATTCGAGGCGCTTAACTGCACAGTGGAGTGGTACGCCCCGACGCAGACGGTTTTCGCCACCACGGAAACAGGCGAGTATATAACAATGACAATCGGCGACAAACTCATGACGATGAAGCATGATGAAATTATCTTGGACGTGCCGCCCAAACTGGTGAACGGGCGGACCCTGGTGCCGGCAAGGGCCATAGCCGAGGCGCTGGACGCCGATGTAAGCTGGCACGAAGCTTCGTCGACCGTTTTCATCTATTACAGGTTCATAGAAGGCGGCGACTACTTGGGCTGGGGCAACATCAACCCGTTCGAAAATTAATGATACATTTTCCACGCTATTTTCCACGCATTATTCTGACGATCTTTAAGCGGGCGCCGGTTGTGAGGACTGAGCGGCGGTAGATACGAGAAGCGAGGAACATGATAAAAGGCAGGGCGGCAATGGAGATGGCGAGCGACAGCAATGTTTGCCAGAGTTCAAGCCCGCCCTGGAAATAGTGGACTGTTGCGCCTATGGGGGAGAAGAGCGGCGCGTAATCAAGCACGAAACGGAGCGGGGCGATACTCCCGAATGCGGGAATCATGACGGCGATATATGGAATCATGAGGATATACATGACGGGGGCGATGGCTGAGTTGACTTCTTCGGCGCGGGATACAGTGGCGGCGAAAGAGGCGTAGAGGGAGGCATAGCTCAAATAGCCGACTAAGAAGAAACTGAGAGCCAGCCAAATTGCAGAGCCCATGTTGACATCGGCGAATATGTCGCCCATGAGGCCAAAACTGCGGGCTGCGGTATAGGCGGCGGCGATGATGGCCGCTATTTGGGTCAAGCCGACGACGGCCATGCCGATAATCTTGCCGACCATCAGCTCAAAGCTAGTCATACTGGAGAGGAGTAGCTCGACTATGCGGGAGGACTTTTCTTCGGCGACGCCGATGGAGATCATCGAACCGGTTATAACAATTGCCACGAATAATAAAAAGCCGACTATGAAGCCAATCCAATAGCGGACGTCGAGGCCGCCGCCTTCGGGGTTCGCGGCTTGGTAGGCTTCCCAGAGTTCCTGGAAGCGGACGGAAATCTGGGCGTTGACTTCTTCGGCGCTAAGGCCGTGGAGAGCCATCACTTCTTCCCCTGCTTGGATCTGGAGTTCAATTTGCTTTTGGGCGAATTCCGGCATCATGGCGGTGGAAGCGTCTTCCATGTCGGCGCGGGATATAATAAAAACGAGGATAAAAATGCCGGTCATAACAGCTAATGTGCCGAAAATATAGGCGCGGTTGCGCATTTTGACGGACATTTCGCGTTTGGCGACGAGAAGAACATTACGCATTTTTGCCCCTCCTTTCATGTTCGGCGACGTCCCTGTCGTGGTCGGCCTCGTCTTCTCTGATGAGGTCGCCGAATATATTTGCTAGGGGGGTGGGGATTTCGATGGTTTCCGGTGCGTTGGCGGCCCTGCGGAGTTCGGCCGGGGCGCCGATGGCTATGATTTTGCCGTGGCTGATAATGGCGACCTCAGTGCTGACTTGGTCTATCAATTCAAGCTGGTGGCTGGAAAAGAGAATCGGCAGGCCCTTCCCCGCCTGTTCGCGGATGACATCGGACATGTTTTTGGCGGCGATGGGGTCGAGCCCGGAAAATGGTTCGTCTAAAATGAGGGCCCGGGGCTTGGCGGTAAGGGCGACGGCGAGCTGGACCCGCTGCTGGTTGCCGGTCGAGAGTGTTTCAAGTTTCTTTTCGGCATATTGGGCTATGTCCAGCCGTTCAATCCATTCCATCGCGCTCTTCCGGGCCTCCGGCGTTTTCATGCCGCGAATCTCGGCAAAAAAGACAAGCTGCTCGACAACTTTCATTTTGGCGTAAAGGCCGCGCTCGGAGGGCATATAGCCTATTTGGCGGCGCTGTTCCTGAGAGGCGGGGCGGCCATTGATCAGTATCTCGCCGCTGTCGGAGAGCAGAACGCCCATAATTATACGCATGAGGGTGGTCTTGCCCGCGCCATTGGCGCCAACGAAACCGAAGATAACGCCGGGCTCCATGGTTATGCTGACATCGCTCAAAGCTTGTGTGCTTCCGAACGCCTTGCTGACGCCCCTAGCTTCGATTTTTATATAAAAGGCCATGCACAGACTGTGTACAAATAGCCATGAAAAATGCATGGCCCTCGCGCCACAGTTCTGCCCTTTCTATTATTTTTCACGCTATTATCTGACATTTCAACCTACCCCTATACTTTGTAGCTAAATCCATCGCTCCTGGCGCGAAGCGCAATCGGCGGTTGATTTTCCCTTGCTTACATTATATTATAAAAATGAACAAATACGCCAATATAATCATTTGCTCGTTTTAATGCTATGAGAAGGCGATTGTAAAAGCCAGTATTTTTCGGGCGAACACTGTTCGCCCTTACAACATTTTGTATATATACAAAATTTGCTGCCCATATGTAGGGACGCACATTCTGCGTCCGCGACTTTTACAATCGTCTAATACTATGAGATGAAGGAGCCAAGAGACATGAAAAAATCAATAGCTGTAGCACTGGCGGTGGCGATGGCGATCGGTTTATTACCGCTCGGCGTCATGCCGCCCGGCGCCGCGTCGTTCGGCGTTCAACCGCTGAGCGCGGCGGGCTACCTGCGCGAGGCCGAGCCGAACGACTCTGTGAACCAGGCGACACCCATATATGTCAACGAGGACGTGTTCGGCAACATAGAGAACCGCGACGATGTGGATTATTATAGGTTCTCGATACCGAGCAAAGGCAGCGTGTCGCTCATATTCAATTACTATGGCGGTGCGCCCGGGCACAGGATCAGGCTGTTCGACAGCGACAACAGGGAGCTTTCAAGCGTTACCATCAACAGGCCGTCCGATATATTTCCATACTCTTCGGATATGCTGCGCGTCCCGGCGGGCACATATTATATCAGGATCGAGCGGTCCGGTAACAACGCGTTCGACGACTACTGCATCTACGTCAGCTATTCGGAGGAATCGGCCGCGTATTATGAAAGCGAGCCGAACAATTCAACCAACCAAGCAAACCACATTCAAAGCGGCACGTCGATGACGGGCAACATCGAAACCAGCAACGACGTAGACTATTACACGTTTGCCATCGGGGGCAACGGCAGCGTCGCGCTCACATTCGACTACGCGTCCGGTACGCCCGGCCATAGGCTGAGGCTGTACGACAGCTCCAACAACGAGCTGCTAAACGAATATATATACACGACCTCGGCCTATTTGCCGCTGACCACGCCGTGGACACGCGTGGCGGCCGGGGTGTATTACATCAGGGTCGAGCGATTTTCGAACAATAACGCGAATGACGACTACTACCTCAGATACGACTATATAGACGAATCGGGCTGGAATTACGAAAGCGAGCCCAACGATACCATGAATACCGCCACTGCCATTTCCGTGAACACGCCGTATACCGGGAACCTGTACAACAACCGCGATAAGGACTATTACAGTTTTTCGGTTTCCGGCTACCATCGGGCCTCGATCACGTTCGATTATTTCCAAGGGTCGCCCGGCCATAGGGTTTGGCTATATGACAGCGCCGGCAGGTCATTGATCGGCGAGACCATTTACACCGCCCGGGACACCCTGCCCTACACGACCGCCGAGGTCGACATAGGCCCCGGCACTTACTATATTTTAGTCGAATTTTACGCCAGGAACGCGAACAACGACTACACTATCAGGGCGAACTTAGGCGGCGGGGCGCCGACCCCGACCGCGCCCCCGCCGACCGCGACGCCCCCGACCGCGACCCCGCCGAACCAGCAGCCGCCAACGCCGATACGGACGCCCACGCCCCCGCCAACTGCGTCCGGCAGCACGGTCAGGGGCTTTAACGCGAGCGCCACAGGCGTCGGCGTCAAGCTGACATGGGAGCCGCTGTCCGGCGGGGTGGGCTACCGCGTGTACCGCTCCGAAAACCCGAACGGGGACGGGGTGTCTATTACCGATTTCCATATAACGCACAACGAATTTATAGACGTCAATGTCTTTCCCGGTACGACTTACTATTATTACATCAGGCAGGTTGTGAGCGGGGAGAAGACAAACGATGGGGTGCGGGAGACACTGGGGCCGGCGACCATCAAAAAAATGGTCAAGACGGAAAATTTATTGATAAGCGGCAGCCTGGCCCCGCCCAGCGGCTCGGTATCACCCGGAAGCGGCGCACGTAAAAAATGCATCATGATGAAAATCGGCGATCAATACATGACCGTCGATGGCGCAAGGCTGGAAATCGACCCCGGCAGGGGGACGGTCCCGCTGCTGCACAACGCCCGCACGATGGTACCGATCCGCGCCATAGTAGAGGGCATGGGCGGCCATGTGGGGTGGCGCGAAGCCAGCGGCGAGGTCACGCTGGATTACGCAGGCCACAGCGTACGTATGTGGCTGGACAATTATGTCATATCGGTCGACGGCGAGCAAAGAACAGTGGACGTCGCGCCCATGACGATTAACGGCAGGACGATGGTGCCGATCCGCTTCGCCGCCGAAAACCTGGGCTGCGCGGTGGACTGGGAAGACGCGACGCAGAGCATCTATATCATATATTATTAGATTTGTTATTATTTTTTGTTAATGGCAAAGAGAGGGGAGCGCAATGCCGCCCCCTCTTTGACTTTGTCCACTGCGGCTTGCCACCTTTGGTATATGCATACATAATCATATAATTATCACACTGCCACAAAAACTATATACTTTAGCGGGCGCTGTGTAAAACGTGGTATTATACTTAACGGTGATAATTTTTGTTCGACGCAAAGCTGCGAAAAAGGCTCAACCCGGCGAAAATAATGATATTGGGGTTTGCTGGCATAATACTAGCCGGCGCCGCCCTGCTCTCCCTGCCCGCCGCTTCGCGCGGCGCTGCCCCCGCGCCGTTCCTTGTATCGCTGTTTACCTCTGTTTCCGCCGTCTGCGTCACAGGGCTGACGGTCGTCGATACGGCGCAGGCCTATAGCATGTTTGGCCAGGTGGTCATACTCTGCTTGTTCCAGATCGGCGCTCTGGGGTTCATGACGATAGCCACGGTTTTCTTTTTTATCATGCATAGAAAGATCAACCTGTCGCAGAGGCTTTTGATCATGCAGTCCATGAACCTGAACGACATGCGGGGCGTCGTCCGGCTGATCAGGCATGTCATTATCGGGACGGTAGTTTTCGAAGGCGCGGGTGCGGCGGTCCTCTGGGTGCGGTTCGCCCCGGAGTATGGGTTGTGGAATGGATTGGGCATGGGCGTGTTCCACGCCGTCTCCGCATTTTGCAACGCCGGCTTTGATCTGATGGGCGGCATCGGTGGCGATAGCTTCGGTAGAGGCGTCGGCATCGGCAGCGTCGGCAGCATCGGCAGCGTCGGCAGTTTCGGCAGCGTCGGCAGCTTCGGCAGTGACGGGGCGCTTTCCAGCTTTTCCAGCTTGTCCGCATATTCGGGTGATACAGTTATTATGGCGACGGTCATGCTGCTGGTGGTCGTCGGCGGGCTCGGTTTTTTTGTCTGGGACGATATATGGCGCAACCGCCGGTTCAAGCGCCTTCATTTGCATTCCAAGCTGGTTCTCGTCATATCGTCTGTATTGATAATTTCGGGCTGGGCGTTCTTTTATTTCGCGGAAATGGCCAACCCCGCGACGATTGGCGGCATGCCGCTGCCAGTTGCGGCGCTGGCCAGCCTTTTTCAATCCATCATGCCGCGCTCCGGCGGTTTTGCCGTGGTGGACCAGGCCTCGCTCACCGGCGCATCTAAAATGATGTCCGCCCTGCTGATGCTCATCGGGGGCTCTGCGGGCTCAGCCGCCGGTGGTATAAAAAACGTAACGGCAGGCGTACTGTTGTTGTCCGCTGTGCACTCGCTGAGGGGCAAAAGCAGGCTGTCCGTGTTCGGGCGCACGATACCGGAGACGCAGATTGTCAGCATGCTGTCGATATTGATCATGGTGCTGGCGGCTTGCTTCGCGGGGACGGCGGCTATCTCTTTTATCCAGCCGGAACTGCATTTCCAAGATGTGCTGTTTGAAATTGTGTCAGCCGTGGCTACATGCGGGCTGTCGTCCGGCATCACGCATTTATTATCGCCCGCGTCGATGGTAGTCGTTATGATGGCCATGTTCTTTGGCCGCATGGGCGTCATGACTTTCGGCATGGCGGCGTTTTTCAGGCGCGGGAGCAAGGATAAAACGAAACATCCGGACACATGGGTAATGATGTAGGGCGATACAGGGAGCGGTTTACTACTACAAAGGCGGGTTATTTATGGGATCGTTTTTAGTTATTGGGATGGGGAGGTTCGGCAGATCGGTCGCCACCGAGCTGTTTCAAATGAGGCATGACGTTTTGGCCGTGGATGAGCGCGAAGAAAATATCTCTGGCATCGTAGACCAGGTGACGGACGTTATCATTGGCGATGCGAAGGACGAGGCGGTTCTGCGTTCCCTCGAGGTCCAGAATTTTGACTGCGTGGTCGTCGCCATGGCCGGCGTCGTTGAGGACAGCGTTTTGACCACGATCATGCTAAAAGAGATGGGCGCGAAGCAAATAGTATGCAAATCGCAAAACGAGTGGCACGCGAAAATCCTCTCGCAGCTCGGCGCGGACAGGGTGGTCCGCCCCGAATGGGATATGGGCAAGCGGGTCGCGCATTCGCTGGCGAAAAAAAACATTGTGGACTATCTCGAAATATCCCCGGAATATGGGGTCATTGAAATGATAACGCCCGCGCACTGGGCCGACAAAAGCATTGTGGACAGCAGCCTGCGCAGAAAATACGGCATAACCGTGATAGCCATCCGCGACGCAAAAACCGCCAAGGTGAAATTCTCCCCGCAGGCGGAGACGGTCTTGGGCAGGGACGACATATTGACCATAATAGGCGCCAAAAAAGATTTGGACAGGATCGGCGAGTTGAAATAGTATATTGACAAATTCTGCTTGGGGTGGCAGGATTGGCGGGGAGAACGAGCGTGAGCATGCCAAATATGGCTGCTTAGCCTATACAGGCAAAAGAAAGGGGCGTTTTTATGGACAAAGTCCGTTTTGGCAACACCGATATGACCGTATTCAAGATCGCTTTGGGCGGCTACCCATTCGCAGGGGTGAACAAGGCCCAGGGCTGGGACCCATATAGCGCGGAGGGCAGAAAAGAGGCCGTCCGCACGGTCAATACAGCGCTGGACTTGGGAATCAACTATATTGACACGGCGCCCGGCTACGGGGCGGGCCACAGCGAGGGCATCATCGGCGATGTCATGGCCACCCGCCGCGACCAGTGCTATTTGGCGACAAAGGCGCCCTGGGCTTGCTCTAAAAAGGACATATTCGAGAGCTTCGAAGGCAGCCTCAAAAGGCTCAAGACGGACTATGTGGACGTGCTGCAGCTCCATGGGGGGCGCTTTACGCATGACGACCAGCAATATATATTGAACAGCGGGCCGCTCGAGGCGCTGATGGAGCTCAAGCAAAAGGGGACGGCGCGCTATATCGGCGTAACCGCCGAGGAGCCGTGGACAGCCGTGCCGCTCGTCAAAGCCGGCGTTTTTGACGTCGTCCAGATTTGCTACAACCTGATCCGCCAGTCCGCCGGGCAGCACCTGCTGGACGAGACAAAAGCGAACGGCACAGCGACATGCGCCATGCGCCCCATGACTTCTGGCATGTTCCAGAGGCAACTGGAAACGCTGGCGCCCCATTGGCTCGAAAACGGCGAGGCGTATCGCGTCTGCCTGTCCTTTGTACTATCGGATTCGAGGCTGCATATGGCGAACGTGGGGATGCGGTGGAGCCGGGAAGTCGAGCAAAACGTTAATTTCGTGCGGGACTACCTGCCGCCCTACGACATAGCCGACACGCCGCGCCTGACCCAGCGCATCTACGAAACGGACGACGAAAGGGCGTCCGCCCGCACATAGGAACGCCTGCCCGTAGGAATGTCCGTACATACGAACACCCGCCCCCGCCGGCTGGCTGCGAAAACGCTCGAATGATGTCATTTGATGTTATATATACGAAGGGAACAAACCATGCATAGCAACGAAATATCATATACCCAGTTAAATATCGGCTGCCTTTCCCGCAACAAATTTTGGGGTGAGCCTGTGGACCGCGCCTGCCGCGCGGCGCAGTGCACATCAACGCTATTGTGTCTTGGCGACGGGACATTCCTCTTGGTGGACCCCGGCCTCCCATACGATCAGATGAAGGCAGCACTGTTCAACAGGCGCGGCATCGCGCCGGATAAAATATCGTCCATTTTTTTGACGCATTTCCACGGGGACCATGCGGTCGAACTGGAGCGGTATGAACGCTGCCACTTTTTCGCGTCGAAAGAAGAGATAGCCCTTGGCGTCGGCTCACTGCCGGTCGCGCTGGAGCCGATGGACGACAGGTTCGCCGGGATTCGCCTAGTACCCCTGCCCGGACACACCATGGGCACAGCGGGGCTCGCGTTTGTGTCCGGCGGGCGTAAAATACTGGTGGCGGGCGACGCGGTTATGACGGAGGATTTTTTCCGCGCATGCGAGGGGTATTTCAACGTGGTGGACGAGGAGGCGGCAAAACAAAGCATCCGCTACGCAGGCGAAAATTTCGACATCATAGTGCCCGGGCACGACATCCAGTTCCCGGTTTAATAAATATAAGAATCATGCGTGATTGATATACTGCGGGCGGTTTGCGAGTGGATACGGAATCCGCCCATACAATTGAAATGCTGCGGGCGGATATGGAATCCGCCCCTACAACATTTTGTATATGTACAAAATTGGCTATTCAATGTATATGTACGAAATTGGCAATTCATATGTATATGTACTAAATTAGCAATACAGTATATGTATAAAATTGCCTATACATATGTAGGGACGCACATTGTGCGTCCGCAGTTTTTAAAAATCGCCTATCGCCAAAAGTTTAATCATTACAGGAGGCAGCGTGTTAAAAATATTCAAATACCTAAGACCAAAGGAATGGCTGGTAGCGGGTGTCTGTTTGATCATTATCGTCGCGCAGGTCGGGTTTGATTTAACAATGCCTGTATATATGTCGATGATTACAGAACTTGTCCAGACACCGGGCAGCGCAATTGGCGATATTTGGATTGCCGGGGGGTTCATGCTCTTTTGCGCTTTAGGGAGCTTGGCGGGCGCTATTATCGTCGGATATTTCGCTGCCAAGATCGCTGCGAAATTTTCACAGAGGCTGCGCAGCATGCTGTTCAACAAAGTCGATTCGTTTTCGATGGAAGAAATCAACCGCTTCTCAACATCAAGCCTGATCACCCGATCCACAAACGACATAACGCAAGTCCAAATGCTTGTTACGATGGCATTGCAGTTGATTATCAAAGCCCCTATAATGGCAGTTTTGGCAGTTGTAATAATATACGGCAAAGGATATGAATGGTCGCTGGCAACCGGGATCACCGTTTTTGTCATGCTGTTGTTGGTCACGGTCGTTATGATTTTTGTCTTTCCGAAATTCAAAAAAATGCAAATACTCACCGACAACATTACCCGCGTGACAAGGGAAAATTTAACGGGGCTTCGCGTTGTCCGGGCATACAACGCCGAAAGCTACCAAGAGGGCAAATTTAATATAGCTAATAACGAGCTAACCGACACACAATTGTTCACGAACCGCGCAATGGTCATTATGATGCCTTTCATAGCCATGCTTATGAGCGGCCTTTCCCTGGCCATCTACTGGATCGGGGCATATATGATAGACGCGGCGGGAGCGGCTGACAAACTGGCGATATTTTCAAACATGGTCGTCTTTTCCCAATATGCCATGATGGTGATCATGTCGTTCATGATGCTCGTTATGATGTTCATTATGATGCCGAGGGCCAGCGTGGCGGCGAAACGCATCAATGAGGTGCTGGATACTGAGCCAACCATAGTCGACGGTATGGAAACTGGCGGCAAACCGGGCCAAGTGGGCGAAGTAATATTTAACAACGTCAGTTTCAAATATCCCGGCGCGGCCGCTTATGTCTTGGAAAACGTCAGTTTTACAGCGAAATGCGGCGAAATCGTGGCTTTCATCGGCTCAACGGGGAGCGGCAAATCAACGCTTGTTAACCTTATCCCGCGCTTTTATGACGCGACGGAGGGCGAAATCCTGGTTGACGGCGTGAACGTCAAAGACTACAAACAGGAATTTTTATATAACAAAATAGGCTATGCGCCTCAAAACCCGGTCTTGTTCAAAGGGACGGTCAGCTCCAACGTCGGCTACGGCGAAAATGGGGCGGACGCTTTTGCAGAAAATGAAATCAAGTGGGCGATAAATATTGCTCAAGGCAGCGAGTTTGTGGAAAAAATGGACGGCGACTATGGCGCGGCGATAGCGCAGGGCGGCGCGAACGTATCGGGCGGCCAGAAGCAGCGCCTCGCCATCGCCCGCGCCGTATGCCGCCGGCCGGAAATATACATATTTGACGATTCGTTTTCCGCGCTAGACTACAAAACAGACCGCGTCCTGCGGAGCGAACTGAAGAAGTCGACTGCCGGGACAACGAGCCTGATTGTCGCGCAGAGGATTGGCACGATCATGGATGCCGATCAAATCATCGTCCTGGACGAAGGCAGGATAGTCGGCAAGGGAACGCATAAGGAGCTGCTCCGCGATTGCCCGGTATATAAGGAAATCGCAATGTCACAATTGAGCGAAGAGGAACTGGTATCATGAGCGACAGTAACAAAAGCGACAATAACAAAAGCGAAAGTAACAAAAGCGAAAGTAACCAAGGCGAGAGGAACGAGGGCAACAGGAACGAAAAAGCGAAAGATTTTAAGGCATCATGGGGCAAGCTTTTCATATATTGCAAAAGCTACATGCCCGTGATTGTTGTTGCGCTCATTTTTGCATCTTTGGGAACGGTGCTTCAATTTCTCGGCCCGGATAAATTAAAGGACATGATTAACGAAGTTGTCAAAGGGCTACCAACGCTTATCAACGATGTACCCGTACTTGGCGCGATAGACATGGACGCCGTATTGCATATCGGCAAGATACTAGCTTTCTATTACGCGACTTCCGCTATCTTCAGCTTTATTGAGAACTATATGCTGGCGACTATATCCGCAAAAATATCGAGGAACATGCGCACGGGCATATCGCAAAAAATCAATAAACTGCCGTTAAAATATTTCGACAAGACAAGTTACGGCGACGTCATCAGCCGCGTTACAAATGATGTGGACACCATCGGGCAAACATTGAACCAGAGCCTCGACAATCTCGTAAGGGCCGTCACCATGTTTGTAGGCTCCACCGTTATGATGTTCTACACAAACGGGACAATGGCCCTGACAGCCATCGGCGCTTCCGTTATCGGTTTGGTGTTTATGATGGTCATTATGGCAAAATCCCAAAAGCATTTCAAAGCGCAGCAGCAAGGGCTTGGCGATATAAACGGCCACATCGAGGAAATCTATTCGGGGCACAACGTCGTCAAGGTCTATAACGGCGGCAGGGGCGCGAAAAAGACTTTTGAGGGCATTAATGGGACGCTTTATGACAGCGGCTGGAAATCACAGTTCATGTCCGGGCTAATGATGCCGCTCATGCAGTTTATCGGAAATTTCGGATATGTTTCTGTTTGCGTCGTCGGCGCGGCTCTTACTATGAGCGGCGCCATCTCGTTTGGCGTCATAGTCGCGTTCATGATGTATGTACGCATGTTCACCCAGCCGTTATCGCAATTGGCGCAGTCCATGCAGTCCCTGCAGCGGACAGCCGCAGCAAGCGAGCGTGTCTTCGAGTTTTTCGGGGAAGATGAAATGGCTGACGAAAGCCAGAAGCTAAAACATTTGGAAAGCGTCAAAGGCAATGTGGAGTTCAGGAATGTCAGCTTCGGCTACGACAATGACAGAACTATCATCAACGATTTTACCGCGAAAATTGACGCTGGGCAAAAAATCGCCATCGTCGGGCCCACCGGCGCGGGAAAAACGACGATGGTGAACCTGTTGATGCGGTTCTACGAAACCAACAGCGGCGAAATCCTCTTGGACGGCACGCCAATCAACCATGTCACAAGGGAGAACGTGCATGACCAGTTCTGCATGGTGCTTCAGGACACATGGCTCTTTGAGGGCACTATCAAAGAAAACATCATCTACAGCAAGCAAGGGGTGTCCGATGATGACGTGGAGGCCGCCTGCAAGGCTGTCGGGATATATCACTTTATTCGGGCGCTGCCGAATGGATATGACACAGTGCTGAACGACCTGGCCAACCTTTCTGTCGGCCAAAAACAGCTCGTCACCATCGCCCGCGCCATGATCCAGAACGCGCCGCTTTTGATCCTCGATGAGGCGACAAGCTCGGTTGACACCCGCACCGAACGCATCGTGCAAGAGGCCATGGACAAACTTACGCAAGGCAGAACGTCGTTTGTCATAGCCCACAGGCTCTCCACGATCAAAAACGCCGACACGATTCTAGTTATGAACGACGGCGACATTGTCGAAAGCGGAAACCACAGCGAGCTCCTAAAAAAAGGCGGTTTTTACGCCGAACTCTACAACAGCCAGTTCGAGCAAGCATCATAAAAATACATACCACACCAATTTAAACGACTAGTAGACATTATATTTGCTTTATAATAGAGGGAACCTACAGGAGGGGAGTATAATGAATAGCAATGCGAGCGAGGTCCTGGAGTTTGTCAGGGAAAACGACGTCAAGTTCATCAGGCTCAGTTTCTGCGACATATTCGGGCTCCATAAAAACATATCCATTATGGCGGACGAGCTGCAGTCCGCTTTTGACAATGGCGTGTCGTTTGACGCGTATGCGATCCGAGGGTTCAATGACGTAACGGAATCGGATCTGTTCTTGTTCCCCGATCCGTCGACGTTTTCGGTGCTGCCATGGAGGCCGGGGCCCGGCATAGTCGCGCGCTTATTTTGTAATATTAAGAAACCTGACGGCGCATCATTTAAAAACGATAGCAGGTACCTGTTGAAACAGGTCGCAGAGCGCGCGCAGGATATGGGCTACGCGTGCAAAATAGGCGCCGAATGCGAATTTTATCTATTTAAAACAAACGAGGACGGGGAGCCGACTTCCGTTGCATATGACAAGGGCGGCTATCTGGACATCGCCCCGCTCGACAGGGGCGAGGACATACGCCGCGAGATATGCCTGACGCTAGAGGAGATGGGTATAAAGCCCGAAGCCTCGCACCACGAGCAGGGCCCCGGGCAAAACGAAATAGACTTCAGGTTCAACGGCGCCCTTGCATGCGCTGACAATTTCCAGGCATTCAAAGCGGCTGTAAAAGCCATAGCGTCGCGCAACGGCCTGTTTGCCTCCTTTATGCCAAAGCCGATACTGGACGCGCCCGGGAGCGGCATGCATGTCAACATATCGCTCGAGCGCAACGGGCATAATATTTTCCGAGACGTCGGCAGCGGCAGCTCGCCCGACACGGAGAGTTTTATCGCCGGAATACTGGCCAAAACGGCGGAGATAACGCTGTTCCTCAACCCTATCGCCAACTCGTATGAGCGCTTCGGCAAGTTTGAGGCGCCAAAGTATATATCCTGGTCGCACCAGAACCGCTCCCAGTTGATCAGGATACCCGCCGCTGTCGGCGCGAGGGGCAGGATGGAGCTGCGCTCGCCGGACCCGTCGCAAAACCCCTATCTCGCGTTCGCGCTCATCATCGCGGCCGGGCTCCACGGCATCGAAAATGGATTGGCGCTGCAGCCTGCGGTCGACGCCGACCTATATACCGCCGGGGAGGGCGTGACGGGCCCGCTCGCGGCGCTGCCCGACAGCCTGGAAATGGCTATACGGCTCGCGGAAGGCAGCAGTTTCGTAAAAAGCGTCGTGGGCGCGGACCTGCTGTCGAGGTATATGACGGTCAAAAAAGCCGAAGCTGCGGATTATGCGGCAGCCGGCGACAAATACAGGTTCAACATGGACAGGTACTTCGGGACAGTGTAGGATATATCTGCCCGGAAAGCTCAAAGGTGCCGTATTTGGAAAACGCTTTGATTGTTTCCAGCTCGGAAAAAGGCGCGACATTCATCCAGGATATGCTGGCTGCGGCCTTAATCAGGGATTTCGCGATAGTTAACTCATGCGGCGAAGCCCGCAGGCTGCTGCTGGAGCGCAAGTATGATCTGGTTGTTATAAACGCGCCGCTCAGGGACGAGTCGGGCGAGAACCTGGCGCGGCACATCGCGGCCAACGGCATAGCGCAAACGCTGCTTTTGGTCAGGAGCGAATTTTTTGAAGCGGTTTCGGGCATATGCGAGGAAGACGGCGTGCTGACTATCTCAAAACCGGTGAACAGGAACGTGTTCTGGGCCGCGCTCAAGTTCGCCGGATCCGCGCACAACCAGTTGGCGCGCGTGCAGGCGGAGAACAATGCGCTAAAATTACGAATGGAAGACATACGAATCATTGACCGGGCCAAGTGTTTGCTGATATCATACATTAGGATGAGCGAGCAGGAGGCGCACCGGCACATAGAAAAACTTGCAATGGATTTGCGCCTGTCCAGAAGGGCAGTGGCGGAGGGGATAATAAAGACATATGATAATTGACAAATCAGAAAAGCTTCAAAATGTACGCTATGATATACGCGGGCCCATATCGGACGAGGCCGATCGGCTGGAGCGGGAGGGGATCGACATCATCAGGCTAAACACCGGGAACCCGGCGGCTTTTGGGTTCGCAGCCCCGCCGTCCGTGCTGGAATCGCTCGCGGGCTTCTCCGGCGCGTCCGCGCCTTATTCCATGTCAAAGGGGCTGCCGAAGGCCAGGGAGGCCGTGGCGGCATATTTCGGGTCAGCCGGGATCGCCGGGGTCAGCGCGGACGACGTCTATACCGGCAACGGCGTCAGCGAGCTCATTCAGGTGTCGCTGCAGGCGTTCCTCAACTCGGGCGACGAGATATTGATCCCAACGCCGGACTACCCCCTGTGGACGGCCGCGTCGATCCTCGCGGGCGGCACGGTCGTGCACTACATGTGCGACGAGCAGGCGGGCTGGCTCCCGGACATAGACGACATTAAGAGGAAAATTACGCCGCGCACCCGCGCCATTGTGGTCATCAGCCCCAACAACCCGACCGGGGCGGTGTACCCCAGGGCTTTGCAAGAGGACATAGCGGAACTCGCCCGCGAGCATGGGCTCGTGGTGTTCTCCGACGAAATATACGACCGGCTCGTCATGGACGACGCCGAGCATGTGTCAATCGCTTCGTTTGCGCCCGACCTCTTTACAGTGGTATTCAACGGGCTGTCGAAGTCGCACCAGGTGTGCGGCTACCGCGCCGGCTGGATGGCGCTGTGCGGGGACAAGAGCGGCGCGGACGGCTACATAGCGGGTATCAACACGCTTGTGTCCCTGCGCCTGTGCTCCAACGTTACCGGCCAGTCCGTCATCAGCGCGGCGCTCGCGGACAGGGAAAGTACAAGGGCAAATGTCGAGCCTGGCGGGCGCCTGTACGAGCAGCGCGAGTACGCTTATAAAGCGCTGAACGCGATACCGGGCATAAGCGCCGTAAAGCCCCGCGCCGCGCTATACATATTCCCCAAGATAGACACGGAAATGTACGGGATCACCGACGACGAGAAGTTCGTGCTGGACTTCCTGCGCGAAAAGCATGTGCTGCTGACACACGGCGGCAGTTACAACTGGAAGCAGCCGGACCATTTCCGCGTGGCGTACCTGCCCCCGCTGGATCAACTGGCGGAGGTTATTGATAGATTGCACGATTTTTTAAAAAGATATCACCAATAGATATAGTGAGCGACAAAAGTTTATTGAAAATAATAAAAAAGAGAATAATTGCATTGACAATGTGAAATGCCCGTGATATTTTGTTTGCGATAAACAAAGGCGTTTATCGGCGGTCTTTTGCGGCCGTCGGTAGGCGCTTTTTATATTTAAACGGGGCGAATTTTTTAGAGGGAGAAAAATTTTATGTCTTACACGATGAAAGTATTGGAACTTGCAAAGCAAAACAACCCAAGCGAACCGGAGTTTCATCAGGCCATGACTGAAATTCTCCCGACGCTGCAGCCGTTCATCGACGAGCACCCGGAGTACGAAAAAGAAAAGATTTTAGAGCGCCTGGTCGAGCCGGAGCGCCAGATCATCTTCAGGGTTCCGTGGGTCGACGACAACGGTGAAATCCAAGTCAACCGCGGGTTCCGGGTGCAGTTCAACAGCGCCATAGGCCCGTACAAAGGCGGCCTGCGCTTCCACCCCAGCGTGACCCTGAGCGTGATCAAGTTTTTGGGGTTCGAGCAGATATTCAAAAATTCGCTGACGGGCTTGCCCATCGGCGGCGGCAAAGGCGGTTCGGACTTCGATCCGAAGGGCAAGTCGGATCGCGAGGTCATGTCCTTTTGCCAAAGCTTCATGAACGAGCTGTGCAAGTATCTGGGCGTGAACGAGGACATCCCGGCAGGCGACATCGGCGTGGGCGGGCGCGAGATTGGCTTTATGTATGGGCAATACAAGCGCATTACGGGCCAGTATGAGGGCGTGCTAACCGGCAAGGGGCTCACGTACGGCGGGTCGCTGGTGCGCACCGAGGCCACGGGCTACGGGCTGGTGTACATGGCCGAGAGCATGCTGCGCTCCAAGGGGGAGTCATTTATCGGCAAAAAGGTCGTCATATCCGGGAGCGGCAACGTGGCTATTTTCGCCGCCGAGAAGGCTACGCAGTTCGACGCCAAAGTCATCACTATGAGCGATTCGAATGGTTATGTGCACGACCCGGAGGGGATCGACATAGACGCCGTCAAGCAGATAAAGCTGGGGCGCAGGGGGCGGATTAAGGAGTACCTGGAGTTCCGGCCGCATGCGAAATATTTCGAAAAAGGCCTGGTGTGGTCGACGCCCTGCGACATCGCGCTACCATGCGCCACCCAAAACGAGCTGTTAGTCGACGGGGCGGAGCTATTGATAAAAAACGGGTGCGTTGTGGTGGCCGAAGGCTCGAACATGCCCACGTCGCTGGAGGCGACGCACATGCTGCAGGAGAGCGGAGTCATGTTCGCGCCGGGCAAGGCGGCCAATGCGGGCGGCGTGGCGGTGTCTGCGCTTGAAATGGCGCAGAACAGCTCGCGTATATCGTGGTCGTTCGAGGAAGTGGACAATAAGTTGCGCAGCATCATGCGTAATATATATACGAGCAGCTCCTCGGCTGCGGAAGACTACGGGATGAAGGGCAACCTGGTCGCCGGGGCCAACATCGCTGGGTTCAAAAAGGTCGCCGACGCCATGCTATTGCAAGGCGCTGTTTAAAAAGTTTAGTGTTGATTAGGATAGGCGCAGTATAGCGAATGATTAGCGTTGATTGGGATAGGTGCAGTATAGCGTAAGATTAATGCTGATTGGGACAGAGCCTGCTGCGGCGCTAGCCGAGCAGCGCGGCTATCAACGAAGGCGCGCTCCGCTCGTGCAGCGTTATGGCGCGGGCGTCTCTACTGGCCAAGTCCGCCAGCGAGTGCGCGTCTGAATCGTATATAAACTTCGCCCCAGCCAGCGCCGGGTTGCCCGGCAGCAGCTTAGCCAGCGACGACTCTTGCTGTAGTTCATAATACGCGAACCCATATTCTGGAGACACAAACCCCAAGTTCGATATCACGCTGTTGGAGGGGCGGTCTATGTGCGACGGCACGGCGACGCCGCCATATGCCCGCAGCAGCGCGGGCAGTTCGTCAATGCCGATGTCGCATGCCGCGTATAGCAGCTTTTGTTCTGTTCCCACGACGGCGTCGTTTCCGTCCACGATTATCTGGTTCCCGAAAATTTTTGGGTTGTTCACGAAATGCGGCAGCAGGCCCTCGATATACGTGTCAAACGCCATGCCCGCGTCCAGCGATGGGAACAGGCACAGCACATGCACTTCCTCGCGCGTGTTCAGCTCCGTGCCGGCGATGGGGGTAACCCCGGCCCTGGCGCACGCGGCAAAAAATGCCGGGCAGTTTTTGAGCGAGTTGTGATCCGTCAGCGCGGCTATGTCTATACCGCAGAGCGATGCCATGTTCGCGATGTTGTTGGCGGTCATGTCGTCGTCCGCGCAGGGGGACAGGCAGGAGTGTATGTGTAGATCGTAGTTTAGTTTCATATGATGCGGTGCGGCCGCGCCTACAGGCATCCGTCCACGAGCTTGGCAGTTTCAAACACGGGCAGTTCGCTGCGCAGCATGATTACGCCCTGCTCGTCGGCCTTTTCGAGTGCGCGCCCTTCCACTGCGGCGCCGTCCGCGATGATGACGCACGCCGTGTCGGCCAGCGCGCTGACGGCGACGACATTGATGTTGCCCATAATCGTGACCCAAGCCGAGTCCGCCGGCGCCTTGCCCATCACGGCGCTCAGCAGATCGCAGCAGTATACCGACGTAATCTGCCGGTCCGGTTGTTTTATCCTGTTCAGCACCGTAAACCCGGTGCGGGCCGCCATTTCATCTACTGTAATCATATATCAATTTCCTCGCTATCGTAGCAACCCATGCTATTTTCTATATTTATTTTCCACTCTATATTATGTATCCATGTTATCTTCGATTTGCGTTAGCCTTGCCTATCGCCCGTCCTGCCCGTCAGCCAGCGTGTCCTGCCCATCGTCCTGCCCGTCGTCCTGCTCGCTCTGCCCGTCGGTCTTTCCGTCCTGCCCGTCGGCTTGTCCGTTTTGTGCATCAGCTAGCCCGGATCGGAATGGCGGCGGGATGTAGCCTTCGAGCTTGACAATGTCGCGCATCAGGCTATGCACGTGATCGCGCAGCTTGAAAATGCAATCGTTTTCGCTCGCCAGCCCCCGCACGACGTCCTCTGCGAGGGCCTCGCATGTCGGCGCCCCGCACGACCCGCAGTCGAGCCCCGGCAGCTCTTCAATCAGCTTGTACATCTGGTTCATCTTCACTAGCGCTTCATTGTAATCGTCCGAAAGCTTCATTATCTGTTCGGGCGCAAGGCTCTTTTCCCATCCTATCTGGTGCTGCACGTCGCTGGAATAGTGGTTCAGCGAGACCGGCATGAAACGGCGCAGTTTTTTTATGCGCGAAACCGCAACATACGCGTTTTCTACGGTCAGTATCCCGCCGACGCAGCCTGCGGAGCACGCGTTCAACTCGATGAAATCCAGCTCTCCCAATTTGTCGTCTTCCAAATCCTCCAGTACATTTATCACATTTTCAATACCGTCTGCGGCCAAATAATTTTCGCTTAACAGCGCGGTCGACTCGCCCCCGCTGCCGCACCAGCTTATACCCATCCGCCCGGCGCTGACGATGGCGGGCATCTCCTCGCTGTTGGCTTGCGCGACCTGCTTCATGTGCTTTAGGAGGTGAGGATATATGTCTTTGATCGCGAACACGGCGTCGACCTCGCTCGCCTCCCCGTCCTGCGGGCTGCGCGTTGCGGTCACCTTCGCCGCGCAGGGCGATATGAAGATGATGCCGATCTCCCCGCGTTCCAATTCGGGCCTGGCTTCCATGGCCTTCTTGAGCGCCATGCGCGCCGCCAGCTCAATCGGCGCTTTCAACGGCAGCAGGTTCTTTATCAGCCCCGGGAAGCGTATCCTGATGAGCCGCACGATGGCCGGGCAAGCCGAGCCTATCAACGGGCGCGGAAGGTCGCTGTCTTCTTCCATCATTGAACGCGTGCGATCGGAGACGATCTCCGCAGCCTTCGCGACCTCGAACACGTCGTCGAACCCGAAGGACTTCAGCGCGTTCAACACGATGTCTATTTCGTCCAGATGGTTGAACTGGCCGTAAAGCGCCGGCGCCGGCAGCGCCACGCGGTATTTATAGTTGTCCATTGCTGACAGGGGGTCGTAGATGGGGAGCTTCGCGTGGTTTTGGCACACGCGTATGCACTCGCCGCAGTCAATGCAGCGCTCGTTGATTATATAAGCTTTGCCGTTCCTGACGCGAATGGCTTGCGTCGGGCAGCGCTTGATGCAGTTGATGCAGCCCTTGCATTTTTCGCTGTCCAACGTAACTGAATGGAACTGGCTCGCGCCCGTGCCCGCGCTAGTACCAGCCCTAGCACCCGCGTTA
>WRLR01000066.1 GCA_009777515.1 Oscillospiraceae bacterium
GACCCCGACGCCGCTGTGTTCTATCTGGCCAGGGCCATCGCGTCGGGCGAGGACCCGATGTTCCTTGCGCGCAGGATCGTCATATGCGCGGCCGAGGATGTGGGGCTGGCAAACCCCAACGCACTGCTGCTGGCGTCTGCCGCAGCGCAGGCCGTGCACCTTGTGGGGCTGCCGGAGGCGCAGTTGATCCTCTCGGAGGCCGCGCTGTACATCGCGACATGCCCAAAGTCCAATTCCGCCTGCGTGGCCATAGGCAGGGCTATGGACGACGTCGAAAACATTCCCACGGGCGAGCCCCCGATGCACCTCAGGAACGCCGTGACAGATCAGATGGCGGACCTTGGCTACGGCAAGGGCTACCTATATGCGCATAACTATAAAAACAACTATGTGCCGCTCCAGTTCCTGCCTGACGAGGTTAAGGACCGCGTGTACTACGTGCCGGGCGACAACCGCCATGAGAAGCAGTTGGCGGACTACCTGGCCAAAATCAAAGGCGCCGCCTCCCCCGACCCCGAGCCATAGGCGCTTCCTTCCTCGAAACATAGGCCCTCGCCGGGTCAGTATGTCCCAAGCTCGATGCCCTTGTCGATGAAGTAGCGGAACGTGGGCATGTCCACGGTGGCAGGGATCGAGTGGTCCGAGTGCAGCGTGTAGCCGAAGCCGTTTTTCACGATGGGGATTTTTGCTTCCAGCTCCTTGTCAATGCGCGCCCTGTCGTTCGGGTACACCTCCCGAATGTCTATGCCGCCCATAAAGCTCAACCGGTCGCCATACTGCTTATGAAGCTTTATAAGATCCATGCCCGCCTTGACCTCGATCACCTGCAGGCAGTCGATGCCCGCTTCGATCATGCCCGGCAGCAGCTTCTCCACCATGCCGCACGAGTGCATGACGACAGGCAGCCCCAGCGAATGGGCCAGCGCGATGGTTTTCGCGTGCGCCGGCTGCACGAGCTCTTTGTACATCGCGGGCGACATGAACGGCCGCCCCAGAAAGCCCATGTCCTCGTAGAACCAGACCCCGTCAGGCAGCCCTTCTTTGTCGAACAGCATCTGCATCATGTCGGCGATCAGGTTGCCGTATGTGGTGGTCATGTCCGAAACCCAGCCCGGATCGAGCGCCATCCCGGCCAACATGTGCTCGTGGCCGCAGACCGGGTGCATGCATTCGAACACATGGGCGCAGCTAAAATAGAAGAAGCGGTTTTTCTCCTTGCATATGCGCCTTTTCTCCCTGTAAGCTTCATAGTTGATGCGGGCGTCCTCCGCCTTCAGGTGCGGCTTTATCAGCTCTTCCCACCCGCCCCGCTCCGTCACGGCGAAGTCCACATGCTCCGGCGTCGTGTCGTGCAGCTTGTGGCGGCGC
Organism: Oscillospiraceae bacterium; assembly: GCA_009777515.1. Lineage (GTDB taxonomy): Bacteria > Bacillota > Clostridia > WRLR01 > WRLR01 > WRLR01. Next base: position 1,369 of record WRLR01000066.1, read on the forward strand.
AGCAGGGCGCCGTTGCCGTCCCGCGTCAGCACGGTCTCGTCCGTCTCCTCGACGACCTGGGGCACGAAGTTCAAATCGGCGACAAACTTGAACGCCGAAGTCTCGTCCATATCAAACGAAAAAAAGTCCGCGAACGGCACGTCCTCGGGGATATAGCCCTTCTCTGTCCACGTCCTGTGGGTGTCGCTCCAAAAATGTTCATATACGGGTATGCGATCGATGGGCTGCCGTTTAAGCATGTTGAGCGTCCGCTCGTATCCGGTCATGGTCTGCATGGGCGCCTCCTTGTTACCGCCAAATTTTGACTCCCATGATAGCAATGTTTAAATGATAGGTCAAGGCGACGCTGCACCTATGCGAAAATAGCTATGTGGGCCGTAGCGACTGAGAGCGGTCGCCCCACGAAATTCATCATCGATATATAACCTTCTTGTCTGTAACCCGGTTGACAGCTTCTGTGGGTGCTCTGTTGATACATATGCTTGCTTCTTTCCAAAACCCTCTCTAAATGTGATATTATAGTTAAGCGATTGTAAAAGCCGGTATTTTACGGGCGAACGCTGTTCGCCCCTACAACATTTTGTATATATGCAAAATTGGCTGCCTATATGTAGGGACGCACATTGTGCGTCCGCGATTTTTGCATTCGCCTATGTGATATTATAGTCTCAGCCAGCGCGGGAGGGACGGTGCTTATGAAAAGAAGAGTAGGGACTATTTGCAGTTGCCGCAATGAGATACTTTATTATCAGAGGAAATGCCCGCACTGCGGCGCTTTTAACGCCAAGGGCAGAAAAAAGGTTGTATCTATAATACTCAGCGTCGTCGTGACTGCGGTGACGATATTGTACATGTCCGCCTTGACCCAGTATGAGGGCGCGGACACGTCGTCCATATTGACGGGGCTGCTGTTCATTGCCTTGGCCGCTCTATGCTGCTACTTCACGTTCGCAGACATTGTACGCATGCTTGTCTTTTCACCGAAGCACTGCACGCATAAATACAACAAAAGCTGCTGGTGCGATAAATGCGGATTTGCCGACCACGACTGGGACGGTTGCAAATGCAAGCGGTGCTTGAGGACGCGCGACGAGTCGCATGACTGGGACGGTTGCAAATGCAGGCGCTGCGGCGCCGTCAGGGACGAGCTGCACGACTGGGACGGTTGCAAATGCACGCGATGCAAAAAAACCATCGAGCACGAGCCGGACGCCAGCGGCCGGTGCAGGCGCTGCGGGCGCGTCAGGGCCATGGTCAAGGTTGTCAAATGCGTATACTTGAACGGCAACCGTTGCGATCACCCCGACACGGGCTATTACACGTTCAACTGTGACGAATGCCATATCCAGCACGATACCATCGACACCGAGGAATGGCAAAAAGTCGAAGGCTTGTAGCAGGTGGCAGTGGCGCTTAATGAAGGGTAATGGGCGTAATGGAGCGTAATGGAGTATAATGGCTCGCAGCGCAAATGAAAGCTTGCAATGGCGTGCAATGGCTTGCAGTAAAACGCTGTGTTTTGAAATGGCGTATTATAATGCGAAATGGTTAGTAATAAAATAGTAGATGGATGATTTTTTCTATTGACAATTATATGTAATTATGTAATAATAACCCATATACACCTTTGTCATGGTTGCGTGGGGCAGCGTTTTATGAGAAAATATAGGCGGAGGTGAATTTATTGGCGGAACGCTTTATATATATGGATCACGCCGCGACCACGGCGGTCAGCACCGGGGTGTTCGAAAAAATGGCGCCTTATCTGACACAGCATTACGGCAACCCCTCGTCTGTCTATTCCATAGCCAGGGAAGCCAGGCGGGCCGTGGAGGACGCCAGGGCCGAGGTGGCGGGCGCCCTTGGTGCGCAGCAAAATGAAATATATTTTACCGGCAGCGGCTCGGAGGCCGACAATTGGGCGATCAAAGGCGCGGTGAGCGCCGTCGCCGGGGCAAGCGCCGCCAAGGCGTCGGGGGCGAGCGCGAACGAGCGAAATAAGCGGCACATCATCACGTCGTCCATTGAGCACCATGCCGTTCTGGACGTATTCAAAATGCTGGAGAAGCAGGGCTTCCGGGTGACATACCTGCCCGTGGACGAACACGGGCTGGTCCGTCCGGAGGTCCTGTCCGCCGCTATGCGCGACGACACCAGCCTGGTCAGCATAATGGCTGCCAACAACGAAATCGGCACGGTGCAGCCCATTAAAGAGCTGGCGGCGATTGCGAAATCGCGCGGGGCGCTGTTCCACACCGACGCGGTGCAGGCCGCCGGGGCGGCGCCGCTCGACGTGGAGGACCTCGGGGTTGACATGCTCACCATCTCCGCGCATAAGTTCTACGGCCCCAAAGGCGTCGGCGCCTTGTACATCCGCTCTGGGGCGAAGGTCGACCGCTTCATCCACGGCGGCGCACAGGAGCGTGCGAGGCGCGCCGGGACGGAGAACGTCGCCGGCATCGTCGGGCTCGCGGCGGCGCTGGGCGCGGCTGTCGCGGACATGGACAATAACAACAAAAAACTGATCGCGCTGAGGGATCGGGCCATCCGCGAAATCATGGAGAGGATACCCCATACGGTGCTTAACGGGCATCCGGACAGGCGCCTGCCCAACAACGTGAACGTGGCGTTCCGGTTTATCGAGGGCGAGTCGATGCTGCTGCTGCTGGACATGAAGGGCATCGGCGCGTCCAGCGGCTCCGCCTGCACGTCGGGCTCTTTGGACCCGTCGCATGTGCTGCTCGCGATCGGGCTCCCGCACGAAACGGCGCACGGCTCGCTCCGGCTGACATTCGGGCTGGACAACACGGACGAGGACGTCGACTACCTGCTCGAGGTGCTGCCCCCCATCGTGGAGCGGCTCAGGGACATGTCGCCCCTGTACGAGGACTTTATCAAAAAAGGAAGCGTTTAAAATGACATACAGCGACAAGGTTTTGGATCATTTCGCAAACCCGAGGAACGTCGGGGAGATAGACGGCGCCGAGGGCGTCGGCGTCGTCGGCAACGCCAAATGCGGCGACATAATGAAAATGTATTTGAAGATTGAAGACGGGGTCATACTGGACGCCAAGTTCAAGACGTTCGGTTGCGGGGCCGCCGTCGCTACTAGCAGCATCGCGACCGAGATGGTCAAAGGCAAAACGGTCGACGAGGCGCTTTTGCTGACCAATAGCGCCGTCGCCGAGGCGCTGGACGGGCTGCCGCCTGTGAAGATGCACTGCTCGAACCTGGCGGAAGAGGCGATTCACGCGGCTATACATAACTATAGGGTGGGGATTGGCGAGCTGGACGAGCCGTCCGCCGAATGCCCCGGTTGTTGCAACAAATGCAGCGACATATATAAGGTCGAGGATTAAGGGCGGTCGGCGTGCATATGCATTCAGCGTATTTTGTGGCATCGAGCCTGCACATGGGGGCATGCCTCTTTATTTCGTCCTATTGTGTATGTCTACGGGGTTTTTATGAAAATCGGGCTAATCGCCAATGAGTCAAAGGACATAGGCCTGGCTGTTGCGCGGAGGCTGTCGGACGCTATACGCGCGCGCGGGGGACGTGTTATACTCGCCTCGGGCGCAAATGCGCTTGAGGGGACGTACGAAGCGGACTTAAACGCGCTTGAGGGGGCGTACGAAGCGGACGTAAACGCATCTGAGAATGCAAACGCACCTACAGGCGCAAAAGCATCAGAGAATGCAAATGCGCCTATAGGCGCAAACGCATCTTTGGATGCGGGGGCGTTCGCTGGGTGCGACGTGCTGATATGCGTGGGCGGCGACGGCACCATCATAAAAGCCGCGCGCGAGGCGCAATGCGGCGGAACGCCCATGCTTGGCGTCAACCTGGGCGCGCTCGGCTATTTGACGGAGGTGGAGACTTCCCAGATAGACGCGATGCTGGACAGGGTCTTCAGCCGCGACTATCATGTGGAGGAGCGCATGATGCTCACCGTCGAAAGGGCGCCGGGCGGCGTACGCGCCGAGGAGACGGCAATCAACGAACTGGCCATCGGGCGCGGCAGCGAGCCCCATGTCATAAGGCTCAAAGTTTACATAAACGACACGTTTTTGGACGTGTACCCCGGCGACGGATTATTGATTTCGACGCCCACGGGCTCTACAGCGTACTCGCTCTCCGCCGGCGGCCCGGTTATCGACCCGGAGCTGAACCTCATATCGATAGTCCCCGTATGCCCGCATGTGATATTTTCGAGGCCGGTGCTGGTGGCGCCCGACAAGACGATAACAATAGTGCCCGTCGCAACCGGCGCGGGCGGCGCGTTTCGGGCCAGCGTTTCCATAGACGGGTACCGCGGCCCGGATCTGCTGGACGGCGAAGCGATCAAAGTCCGAAAATCCGGGCATATGGCCAAGATGCTCCGGTTCGACGCGGATAATTTTTACGTCGTGCTCAAAAATAAGCTCTTCGAAACGTCCGGCAAGTTCGGGCCCGAAGGGCCCCACCGGGGGAAGCCTAACAATGGATAGCGCGCCCAGCAAAGCCGAACGCCACAGCCTGATCAAGCAGATTGTCAAAGACGTGCGCTTAGACACGCAGGAGGGGCTTGTCGCCGAGCTGCGCGGCCACGGCGTCGTATGCACGCAGGCCACCGTGTCGCGCGATATAAAAGAATTACGGCTCACCAAGATCCAGTTCGATGACGGAAAAAACTATTACGCCGAACCGGGGGGAAGCGAACAGCCCCTCGTGGACAGGCTGCTCGAAGCGTTCTCCAACGGGTATCTCAGCTCGGATTTTTCCGGCAATATCGCAGTCATAAAAACGGTGGTCGGGATGGCGCCTGCCTGCGCGCTCGCCATCGACGCTGTGCAATGGCCGGAGGTCGTCGGGACGTTAGCGGGCGACGACACAATCCTGGTCGTGACGAAGTCTGTGTCCGCTTCAAAAAGGTTTGTCAAGAAAATAGAGGGCTTGCACAAATAAAGCCTGCTTAAATAGAGCCCGCTTAAATAGGGCCTGCTTGAATAGAGCATACGGTTGACTATTTTGACTTAGGGTTAGAGATTTTTCTTTGATGCGTGAGATTTGATCTATGCTACGTTATATTGAAATATCAGACATCGCGCTCATCGACCGGGCGTCCATCGACTTCGGCCCGGGTCTCAGCGTCCTCACAGGTGAAACCGGCGCCGGGAAATCTATAATCATTGACTCCATTAATGCAGTGCTTGGCGCCAGGGCGACGCGCGACATTGTCAGGAAAGACGCCGCGTCGGCGTCCGTCGCCGCAGTTTTTTCCATTGGGGGGGAGGGCGCGGGGGATCGCCTCTATGCGTTGCTTGAAGAATGCGGCGTCGAGCCCGCCGACATGGACGAGCTGGTGCTGGGGCGCGACATTGGCGCGGCAGGCAGGAGCGTCTGCAGGGTCAACGGGAAATTGGTTACTTCCCCTGTGCTGAGGGCGATTGGCGAGCAGATTGTCGATCTGCATGGGCAGCATGAGAACCATTCGCTTATGAAGCGCGAAAAACATATCGACATGATTGACTACTTCGCCGGGCATGCGTTTATGGAAAAGAGGGAGGCGTACGCAGCCCAATATTCCGATTACTGGCGCATCAAACGGCAGATTGCGGATTTGGTTAAAAGCGAGTCCGAGCGCGCCCACGCGTTAGATGTCCTTACATTCCAAGTCAACGAAATAAAAGCCGTCAAACCACAGCCCAGGGAAGACGAGCGGCTGCTCGTGCAAATCGAGGCTTTGGCAAACGCCGAAAAGATCAACAACGCGCTCGCTTCGGCCAGCGACATGCTCAGTGGCGGCGGCGACGGGCAAGGGCTCGGCGGGGGCGGGGACAGCGGCGGAAGCGAGAGCGGCCGGGGGCCCGGTGGCGCGCCCTCGGTGCTGGGCGGCATCGCCTTGGCTGCGCGCTCTCTCGGACAGATATCTAGCTACTCCCCCGAATATGCGGAGCTGCTGTCGAGGATTGAGGAGGCGCGCTTCATAATAGAGGACATCGCTTCGACGCTCCGGCAAAAAAGGGGCGCGGACGATCTGGATCCGGCCAGGCTCGATGCGCTGAGCGCGCGCCATGAAGCCATCGAGCGGCTGAAGCGCAAATACGGCGGCACGATCAAAGACGTTCACGATTTTTACAGGCAGTCACTGGCAAAACTGAACGAGCTGGCCGACAGTGAGCAGACAGCCAAGGACTTGGAAGCGCGACTGTCGGAGGCGGGCAGGAACATGGCGCTCCTCGCGGCTGAGCTGACGGATATGCGCAGAACCGCGTCGGCTGCCATCGAGGAGGGCGTCGCCCTCGAGCTTGCCGACCTGGAGATGAACAACTGTCGTTTCCGCATCATGTTTTCTACCACCGACAATATCGACGAGTATGGCCCCAAGGGGCGCGATCAAGCGGAGTTCTTGTTTTGCGCGAACCCGGGCGAGGAGCTCAGGCCCCTCGTGCGGATTGCCTCCGGGGGCGAGATGTCGCGCGTCATGCTGGCCATAAAGTCGGTCCTCGCGGGCGCGGACAACATTCCTACAATGATTTTTGACGAAATCGACGCGGGCATCAGCGGTAAGGCTGCTGCGCGCGTCGCTGAAAAAATGCATCTGCTGGCCAAGGGGCGGCAGATCATATGCGTTACGCATTTAGCGCAGATAGCCTGCATGGCCGACGACCAGTATCTCATAGAAAAGACGTCCACGGACAACGCCACGCAGACTAGGGTGATCAAGCTGGAGCCCGGCTCGCGGGCGGACGAGATATCGCGGATGCTGGGCGGGGGCGCCCCGACGGAGGCGTCGTTGCGGCTTTCCGGCGAGCTGCTCGAACGCGCCCAAGCCTTCAAGGAGTCCCACGCCAAACAGGAGACGCCACTGTAGAACACGATGAGGACATCGTGGTGCGATGTCTACGGCTACGAAGTAGACGTTTATCGCGCCGTGCAGCTTACAACTACGCAATAGACATTTATCGCTCCATGCAACTTACGGGCTGCGCATATGTTCTGTACTGTCCAAATCATAGCCCATCCAATCCAGCAAACCAATGAAATCCGCAGGCGGTCGCGCCTCTATCAAAAGCGTATTCCCCGTGTGCGGGTGCGTCGTGGTCAGGCGCCACGAATGCAGGGCCTGCCTCTGCATCGGGCTGTCGCCGCATATATCCGCACATGCGGCTGCATAATCGTCATCAATATTTTCACCGCCGCACGCGCGAATCGCAGCCAACCCGTATGGCCCGTACGGGCCGTAACGCTCGGGCATGCCATATAGCCCGTCAGACAACAGCGGGTGGCCAAGGCTCGACAGGTGCGCCCGCAACTGGTGCGTCCGCCCGGTTATGGGGCGCAGCAGCAGCAAGCTGGCTGACCGCGCCTCGCACAATGTTTCATAGTATGTCCTCGAGCGCTTGCCGTCGCATCGGGCGGCGCGCAGCATGATAAACCCGTCGACGCGCCCGAGGGGCAGGTCTATGACCCCCGAGCCGGGGTCGAGCGCCCCTTTGATGATGCCCAAATATTCCTTTTTGAACCCGCCGCCCCGCAGCGTTTCCCCGAGCAGGTCGGCTGTGTAGCTGTCCTTTGCGAAAAGCACGACCCCCGAAGTGTCCCGGTCAAGGCGGCTTATCGGGTGTATGCCCGAGGCGCTGCCGGCTTGCGCAAAATAATAGGCGAGGCCGTTTGCGATTGTGCCAGCGCCGCCGTTGGACAGTAGGTGCGAGGGCTGCGAGGGGTGGATGATATGCCCCGGCTGCTTGTTGATGGCGATCATGTATTCGTCTTCATAAATGATATCAAGCGGGACATATTCCGGGGCAATGGGTCCGGGCTCGCGGGCGAGGCCCTCCAGATCGATCGTCAGGACGTCGCCCGGGGCGAGGATGGTGTTGGTGTATGCGGGCACGCCGTTGATTTTAATGAGGTTGCGGGCTTTCAGCCGCTTTAGGAGCCTGGATGACAGATCAAACTCCCGCCTGATGACGTCCCTCAATATTGTGCCGTCGTCGCCGGCGCCGATTGTCCTCTCCAGATTCATGAGCGCTCCACCAAATTCAAAAGCTTATCTGCACCATTTTACCCTATCGCCGTTATTTTTGCATTTGATGTGCGGGGCGGGGTAATGTATAATTGGTATAAATAATTATATGCTTACGCGCAGGTTTTACAGAGCAGGTTTTACGGCGTAGGTTTTGCGGCGTATAGTACGCGGCGCATGGTTCGCGGCGCGGCGAGGGGCGATCTATTGTTTTCTGACATAATCGAGGAAAAGGCCGCGCAGGCGGAACAAAAGGTTTCGGGCGCGTTCGCGCGGGCGGCCGCCGTTGCCGCCGCCAACCAGCGCAAGGTCGTGGCGGCGATGCGCGGCGCGCGCGTCAGCGACTCCCACTTTGCCGGCTCCACGGGCTACGGGTACCATGATAGTGGAAGAGACGCGCTGGAGAGGGTATATGCCGGCGTTTTTAAAACGGAGTCCGCCCTCGTCCGCCAGCAAATCGCATCGGGCACGCACGCCATCGCGATCTGCCTCTACGGCAACCTGAGGCCGGGCGACGAGCTGCTGTCCATTACAGGCAGGCCGTACGATACTATTTTGAGCGCTATCGGCCTTCGGGGGGCGGAGGGCGCCGGGTCCCTGCGCGAACTCGGGGTGACTTACAGGGAGGTGCCCCTGGCTCCCGGCGGCGGGATAGACCTGGAGGCTGCGCGAAAAGCCGTCAACGCGCGCACGAAGCTGGTGATGATACAGCGATCGCGCGGCTATAGCTGGCGGGACGCGGTAGGTGTCGAGGAAATCGGGCGCGCGATATCGGTATTGAAGAACACCCGGGAGGGGCTCATTGTATTCGTCGACAACTGCTACGGGGAGTTCGTCGAGGAGCAGGAGCCGACGGAGCTCGGCGCCGACCTCATTGCGGGCTCGCTGATCAAGAACCCCGGCGGGGGCCTGGCTCCGTCCGGCGGGTATGTCGCCGGCAGCGCGGCATATGTTAAAAACGCGGCCTACAGGCTTACGGCGCCCGGGCTGGGCGGCGAAATCGGCGCCACGCACGCCGTGAACAGGCTACTGTTTCAAGGCTTTTTCCTGGCGCCGCATATTGTCGGCGAGTGCATGAAAAGCGCGGTGTTCCTCGCATCCCTTATGGAAGCGGAAGGGTACAAAACATCGCCGTCGCCGTGTTCATACCGCTCTGACATCGTTCAGGCGGTGGAGCTGGGGACCGTTGATCGGCTGTTGGCTTTTTGCCGGGGAATACAGAGCGGCTCAGCGATAGATTCGTTTGTCACCCCGGAGCCGTGGCTCATGCCGGGCTATGAGCACGAGGTGATCATGGCCGCTGGGACCTTCATACAGGGCGCGTCGGTCGAGTTGAGCGCTGACGCGCCAATGGTCGCGCCCTACATCGTATACGTGCAAGGCGGGCTTGTATACGAGAGCGCTAAAATCGGGTTCATGTCTGCGCTGCAGAACCTATATGATTGCGGACCCGCGTAAATCGAAAAAATAGACAAAAATAAAATGTGAACACTGTATCGGTTAGGTTTGAACTGTTACATATGGACAAAAGAGAAATGCCGGCGCCAAGGCCCGGCACAGCTACAATGGACTCACGCAAGGCATCGGTGCAAAAGAACGCGCCGCAGGGCCCGGCCCCATCGAATAAAAAGCGATCGCGGGCTGCGGCCATCGTCGCCCTGTTTTTGCTTATCTACATACCATCGTCGTTCAACTGGTTCAGCGGCGGCGCCATATCCACGGACATTCTGCGCGACGGCGCACTTTACGAAGCGCTGCATACCGAGGCCATCGTCATACGCAATGAGGAGCTGCTCTACTCGCCCGCATATGGATATTCGATACCAGCCGTCAACGAGGCCGAACGCGTCCCGGGCAACTCCGTGGTGGCGACGGTGTACAACAGCTTCTCATACGAACTGATGGAGGAGTTCAACCGGATCAACCACGAGTTGCTAAAAGAGCAGTACGAGGTATTTGGGCGCAGCAATGTCTTTTTGCAAGAGGTCGACAGCATCGAAAAAGATGTCACGGGCGTCGTGCGAAAAATGATACCCGACATAAACCGCAACTCCCTAAATGAAGCGTCGGCGCGCACAGACTCCGTCAACGCGCTGCTCGTCAAAAGGGCCGAGGCGTACGGCGCCCTTGCGACCGACGATCCATATATAAAACAGTTGAAAGAAGAGAAGCGCTCCATCGAGGGGGAGGTGGCGGAGGGGAGCATGCGCGTCTACAGCGGCTCGCCCGGCTACCTGTCGTTCATACTGGACGGGCTTGAGCCGGAGCTGACACTGGACAGCGTCGGTTCGCTGTCGTGGGAGCGCTGCGAGGAGATTATAGCCACATCACAGAGCACAAACTTTGTACCGCCGTCGGACGCCTACGGCTCGATTGCCGTTGCAGGCGGCGAGCCATTCGCCAAGATTGTGCGCGACAACGCCTTTTTCCTGCTTGTCAAGGCGCCCGACGACTATCAAGGCTCGTTTTCCGTCGGCGACAAGGTGCGGCTGAGGACCGAAAGTCCATATCTGGAGATCGAGAACGCGGAAATCTGGCAAGAGTTGCCCGACGGCATGTTCGCAATACGGGTCAATAAATATTTGTTCGATTTTCTAGGTGTTCGAACAGTCAATGTCGCGCTGGTCGAAAAGTATGTGGAAGGCTTGAAAATTCCATTGAAATGCCTGCGCGACATCGATCTGGAAAACGGCGTTGCAAGCGTCGCATTGTTGAAAGGGTCCTACGCCAGCATCCGGCGGGTGCGCGTCCTTGCGTCAAACGATATTTACGCGATTATAGAGAGCTATGACGGGGCGTCTTCGGATGGCAGGGTAGGCAGGTACGATACCTACATACGCGACGCCGCCAACATCGAGGACGGGATGCCGCTGTCAAAATAGGCGGCCGCGTTTTTTTATATGGCAACAACATGAAAGATAAAATTATAAAAATAAATAAAATTTATATATAGCTTATATTGCTTTGGCGAATAGAAAATAATAAGGCTGGTTTCTCAATGGGCGGACATATGCAAACAACCATCGGGGAAAATATTAAAGCGGTGCGCAGGCAGATAGCCGACGCGGCGGCGCGCGCGGGCCGGGACCCGTCCGGGATAAAGCTCGTCGCCGTTTCCAAAACAAAACCGGCCGAGGACATATATGAGGCATACGGGGCAGGACAGGTTGCGTTCGGCGAGAACTACGCGCAAGAGATGAACGCGAAAATCGAGTCGGATTTGCTGTCCGGACTTGCTGATATCGAATGGCATATGATCGGGCACATACAGACAAACAAAGTAAAATCGCTGATCGGGAAAACGGCGCTCATACATTCGTTGGACAGCATCCGGCTGGCGGAGGAAATCCAAAAACAAGCGCAAAAAGCTTCTGTTACTGTCGACGTACTTTTGGAGATAAATATAGCAAGGGAAAGCAGCAAATACGGTTTTTTTATCGAGGAAACGGAGGAAGCGGCCCAGGCCATTTCCGCATATCGCAACATCAGGGTGCTGGGCCTAATGGCCAGCGCGCCCTATACGGATAATCCAGAAGACAATAGGACGCATTTTAAGCAATTAAATGAATTTTTTCTTGACATTCGTCATAAAAAAATGGATAATACCCGTATGTCTATCTTATCGATGGGTATGAGCGGCGATTTCGAGGTCGCTGTCGAAGAAGGATCGACGATGCTCAGGATTGGGACCCGGCTGTTTGGCAGCCGTTAAAGAGCCGACACTAAAGAAGCGAAGCACCATGGGAGACGAATGAAAAGGAGAGGCGCATATGGCCGCGGCTTTTGTTGAAAAAATTTTTAACCTAATAGGTATATATGATGATCCCCCTGAATATCCGGACGACTATGGGGACGATGACGTGTATAACGGCGACGAAGGCCCATACGACGACGATGTGAATTATGACGCGAGCTATAATACGAACTACAACCCGAACTACAACCAGAACTACAGCCAAAACTACAACCAAAACTACAACGAAAGCACCCTGAACGAGCGTTTGCGCAGCGGCCAGGCCAACGGCTGGTCTGGCGGCGGCAACGGCGGCGGGGGGCGTGGTGCGCCCAGGGGCGGCAATGCATCTGGCGGCCCCAGGAACGCGGGCGGCACAGGCAATTCGGGTGGCTCCGGCGGTTCGGGCGGTTCCGGCGGCTCGGGCAGTTCGGGCGGCAATAGCGGCAGCGCCCCCGGCAGCGCGGGCGCCCCGAACAACATCGTCAATATGCCCACGCAGAAGCAGCAAAACGTTGTGTTGGTATCGGCTAAAATAGATCGTTTTGAAGACACCGAATTGGCATGCCAGCACTTAAAGGAAAGGCATGTCGTTTTAATTAACACCGAAGGCCTAAAGCCGATTGAAGCGCAGCGCGTTGTTGACTTTATGAGCGGCGCCGTCATCGCACTGGACGGCGAGTTTGTCATCATCAACCACCGGATTTTTGTCGTCGCCCCGAGCCATGTCGAGCTTATGTCCATACAGCGCGACACGAAGGCGCGAGGCTTCATGTCATACGGCAACAGCGGCAGCTCCGGCAGAGGGTGATCGCAGGCAAGGCTGATGTTTATAATATTATATGTCTTGTTGCAATTATTGAGGGTCGTAGAGATCGTCATTATCGCTCGGTGCGTGCTCTCTTTCTTACCGGGTCTACGCGAAACAAAGGTTGCGGCGTTTATTAACTGGGTGACAGAGCCGGTTCTGCAGCCGGCCCGCTCCGTCATAAGCAAGTTCATGCCGGACGGCGCTCCACAGGTTGATTTTTCGCCCATCGCGACATATCTCGCAATCATGCTTTTGCGTACAGTGCTGCAGAGCATTATGGCAACAGTATAACAAACGGCCGCCCCGGCGCCGCCCAGCTAGTAGCTTCGCGGCCTGCCTGAGCGGCTTTTGCATACCTATGGGGCGCGCACGAATATTTTTTTGCATCAGATTACCCGAAATACCGGAGGTTCTATAAATGGCGTTCAGGGACATGCTGGAAGATAAAATACTGTTGTACGACGGTTCCAAGGGCTTCCTCCTTATGCAAAAGGGGCTTGCCCCCGGCGAGTGCCCGGACATGTGGAACCTTGACCGCGCGGACGCCGTGCTGGACATACACATGGCCTATGTGGGCGCCGGCGCGGACGTTATTCAGACGAACACCCTTCAGGCGAGCAGGCCTCACCTCGAAGCCAGAGGCCTGTACGGCAAGCTGTCGGACATAAACCGGGCGGGGGTGGCGCTGGCTAAAAAGGCCGCCGGGCAAAGGGCGCTGACCGCTGCGTCTATAGGCCCGCTGGGCGCGCTGATGGCGCCTCTGGGCGAAATGGGCCACGAGGAAGCCCATGCGGCGTTTGCAGAGCAGATAGCCGTTGTGTTGGACGCCGGCGCCGACATGCTGCATTTTGAGACGTTTACGGATTTGTCGGAACTGCGCATAGCGCTGCTTGCCGCAAAGGGGATAGATCGCAGCGTGCCCGTGATAGCGACAATTTCGATAGAAAAAAGCGGGCGCACGGTTATGGGCGACGGCGCGGACTGCGCCGCAGCGGCGCTCGCAGCTGCCGGCGCCGACTGCGTGGGCGCCAACTGCGGCCTGGCGCCCTCCGACATGCTGGGCAGGTTCGCCCCATTTGCGGCGTTCGGCGCGCCGCTGTGCAGCAAGCCCAATGCAGGGGCGCCGGAGGTGGTCGGCGGGGTTTTGAGCTACGGCGCGACGGAGGCGGAGTTTTACGACACGGCTTTTGGGTTCGCAAAACTGGGCGCGCGCCTCGTTGGGGGCTGCTGCGGCTCGGGGCCGTCGCATGTACGCAGGCTGCGCGAAGCCGTCGACGCAATGAACGCCGACGGCGCGTACGCGTACGCGAGCATTTTCAAAAATAGCCGCGATGGCGCCGGAGCGGGGCAGGGCGACGCGGTCGAGCTGTATTCGCACAGTGCCGGGGCTGTACTTTCACGCGAGGCGATAGCGTCGTTTGCGCAGTCGGCGCCCTTGGCGGCGGGCGGTGCGGCGGATGCGGCGTACGCGGAATCGGGCGACGGCAAGCTGCTGATGGTCGATCTCTCGCATATGCGCTTTGAAAACGGCAACGCGGCGGACAAGGTAGTGGAGATACTGTCCGACGCGGGCGAGTCGGACGCCGAGGCGACGCTGTTCCGGCTGCTCACGGGCGGGCGCCGCACCGAGGACGCGCTGCGGCTCCTGGGCCTGATAGCCGAGTATGCTTGCGCATACCACAACAAGCCGTTGATTTTCCACACTGACGATGCAAGGGCTCTTGGCCTTGCGCTGGAGCGGTACTGCGGCGCGCCCGCAGTGCTGGCGCCGAAGGCCGGCGAGGACGCCCTCCGCCCGGCGTTCGGCTTAGTGCGCCCGCGCATAATATACATATAGGCTTTATAGAGCATGTAGTACATTTAGAACATATAGACCGTATAGACCGTATAGAATATTTAGAGTATTGAGTTTAGAGTATTGAGAACATATAGACCATAAAGACCATATGGGCCATTAGGTTTTTAACGTTGTTGGGGAAAATGCTAAATAAACCGGCCATTGCCGCACAGTTGAATAACGCAAGCCGGACGGACATAGCGGACGAAGACGCAGTTCTGGTTAAAAAAGCGCAGAACGGCGATATGGACGCCTTCGAGGAACTCGTGAAAAAATACGAGGGGAAGGTGTTTAGCATCGCCTCGCGGATGCTCGCGTTCAGTGAGGACGCGAAGGACGCCGCCCAGGAAGCCTTTTTGAAAGCGTACCGCTCGCTCAGGGGCTTTAGAGGCGATTCAAAATTTTCCACATGGCTCTACAGGATAACCAACAATGTATGCCTCGATTACCTGCGAAAGCGCGATCGCCGCGAACTGCCGTTGGACTATGAGACGGGCGGCGGGGACGGCGAAACGCACACGGTAGACATCCCATCCGACATGGACGTCGAAGCGGACGTCATGGGCGACGAGTTCCGCCGCATCGTGCAGGGGGCGATCAACAGCCTCCCCGCCCAACACAGGATGATGATTGTCATGAGGGATGTCCAAGAACTCAGCTATACTGAGATATCCGGGCTGCTTAACCTCCCCGAAGGCACGGTAAAATCCAGGATAAACAGGGCACGGAAAAATTTGCGGACATTGTTCCTCGGCTCAAAGGAACTAAAGGAATATATTAACGTCTAATAGGTATACGAAAGAGTGTTATCACGATTTGAACAACAACCAAGACAATATGGACAATATGCAAAATGATATGGGCAATGCGGGCTGCGCCGCCTGGCAGGACCAAATAAACGATTATTTGGACGGCGGGCTTGGGCGCGAGGAATTGTCTTTGTTTATCGAACATATGAACGCTTGCGCCGAGTGCGCGAACGCCGTGCGGCTTTCGCGCGCCCTGCGGGACGCCGGCAGGGCGCTGGGCGGCGAGGACGTTATAGTCCCCGACGGATTTAGCGCCTCCGTGATGGCCGCAGTCCGGGCGGAAGGGGCATTGGGGCCGGCGGCCCTCGCCCATGCGGGCCCGGCGCGCGGGATGGGCGGCGCTACCGGCCGCGCCGCGCGCTTCCAGCGGCAGCAGCCATGGCATATGCCAAGGCAACTGCGGGTGGCGGCCATGCTGCTTATTTGCATATCGGTCGGCTTGGCCGCGTCCATCATCATACAGGTCTACAATAACCATCTGATGAGCCGGGAGGCTGAACTGGCGCCAAGTATTGCCGCCGCACCGGAGCCAAGCGGCGCGGGCAGTTCGATCGGCGGCGCCAACGACGCTGTAACGGAAGCAGACGGCGTCAATGGCGCTTATACGGAAGCAGACGGCGCCAACGGTGAAGCAGAGGAGGAAGCGGGCACATCAGGTGCGGGCGCTGTGAATGCGGCTGCCGAGGGCACAGAAACGGAAGCCACAGACGCTGCACCGGAAGCAACGGAAATTGCATCGGGAACCACAGGCGCCGCAGCCACTGAGGCGGAGGCTGCTTCCACCGGCATCGGTCGAGCGCTTGGCGCGGGCGACCTTTTTAACGCGTCTGAGGACGAAGGGGACGAGCGAGTCGATGCTGTAGACGCAGAAACAGCGCCGGGCGCTGGCGCCGAATCGGAGCTGCCAACAGTTGGCGCTGCAGCAGCAGCGCCGGACGCCGACGCCGGCTCCAGGGCCGGCGAAAGGGTGCCTACGACGACCGAGTCGGTAACCATTGTTACTGCCAAAGAAGCGTCGGACATAACCACCTCGTCGGCGGAGCCCGCAAGGGCGCCCGCACCCTCGGCAAGCGATACGGCGGCGCCGATACCCGGCGGGACGTTGGGCGGCGCCGAAGGTACGACCCAGGCGGCGGCCGGCGAAACCGGCGGGGCTCTGGCTTCTACCGAGCCCCAGCCCGGAGACAGGCCAAGCGATAATGACGAAGCCCCGTCAAGGGGGGGCATGATGGCGCCACAGCCGGAGGACAAGGGGGACTCGGCAGACACAGTGGGCGATGTCCAGGCGCCCGCGCCGCCTATGATCTACCCTCCGATCGATGATGCGCCCACTTCGCTTGAAGACAAGGGCGACGCGATGTCAAGCACGCGGGTTACATATGAGTTCGTGTTTTACGACATAAGGGACAATGTGGATCTTAACGCCGGGAGGGTCAGGCGGCTGGCCCGCGTCTATGCGGCAGGCTACACGACGATAGCCGCCGGCAACGCCGAAGGCGCGGACCGTGCAATTTGGGAGATCAAAATTGACGGCGCCGACCTGGGGCGCATAGAACACGAGCTTTCTGCCATGTTCGGGGCGGGCGGGGACAACGCCGCCGCGCCGACCGCCAGAAGCGGCTCAACAGCGACCGTGACAGTCACCATGATGTTTACGGATTGACAGAGATCACAACAAGCGGTATCCTTTTAGTATAGGTTCAACCCGCATCAACAGTAAACGCCGCGCAACGCGCGGCGCGCGGGCGTACCCGCGTGAGGCGAGGCTAACCGCGCTTAGCCGAGCCGACGGGGTGTGGGGCGCAGCCCCATATTAAACGAAGGGATAGCATCTATGAGCCGCCATAGAGGAAGCCTCTGTCTAATCGCAATGCCCGGCACCGGGCCGTTTGTATCCAGCGTCGATTACTATCTCAAAAATTGGCACGAAACAGAAGAATCATTTATTATGGACACCGAGTGCCCCAGGTTTTCCACGGGCGACGGCAAAGGCGTATTGATGGATTCTGTCCGGGCCAAGGATATATTTATTATATCCGATCCATACAACTACTCAGTGACCTATCAAATGCGCGGGCTCACGAACCACATGAGCCCCGACGACCATTTTCAGGACATAAAACGCATTATTTCCGCCGCCAACGGAAAGGCGCGCAGGGTCAGCGTCATGATGAACATGCTGTATGGCTCGCGCCAGCACGGGCGCTACATGCGCGAGTCGCTGGACTGCGCGGTGGGCCTGCGCGAGCTGGAGTACTCGGGCGTGAAGAATATTATTACCTTTGACGCGCACGACCCGAAAGTGCAAAACGCCGTGCCGCTGATGAGCTTCGACAACCTGTACCCGAGCTACCAGATGCTGAAGGCCCTGCTGCGCAACGAAAAAGGCGTCAGCCTGGATCGGGAGCACACGCTGATTGTTTCGCCGGACGACGGCGGCGTACAGCGCTGCATGCAGTTTACGAAGGTCCTCGGCCTCGATATCGCTATGTTTTACAAACAGCGCGACACAGCATCCGTCTCGGAGGGGACTACTACCATACAGCGCCACGAGTTCATCGGCAACGATATCGCCGGGCGCGACGTCATCGTCGTCGACGACATTCTAGCCGCCGGGGATTCCCTCATCGATTCGCTGTACCAGTTAAAGGACGCGGGTGCGAAAAACACCTATGCATTCATCACGCACGGCATGTACACGAAGGGCTACGAGGCGTTCGACAAAGCGTATGCGGACGGCATATTCAAGCGCCTGTTCATCACGAACCTGACATATATAGCGCCCGAGGGGATGGACAAGCCTTATATCTGCGTAGTCGATCTGTCCAAATACGCGGCGTATGTGATCAACTGCATATACCACGACCAGGCTATATCGGACGTGGTGGACCCAGAGACGAAAATCCGGCAGCTCATCCAAGCCACAGGCGGAAAAAGCTAACAGAGCAAGCGGCCAATCACCGCCCCTACGGGACGGTCACTATGGCCTGCAGTACCGCCACGAACAGCGGCAATGTGACAGCGGAGAGCAGCGTCGACAGCGTCACGAGCTGGGCTGCCGTCGGCACATCGCGCGAATAGCGCTCCGAAAACCCGGACGTCAGCCCTGCCGCAGGCGTGGCGCACAGCGTCGCGAGCGCGAAGTAGACATGGGGCATCGACCGCAGCGGCAGCATGATCAGCGCCGCCAAGGCGGGGAACGCGACGAGCCTCACGGCGCACGCGCCGTACAGCACCTTTGACTTGAACAATTTCGTGTAGTCGGAAAACGCCATTTGCGCGCCCAGCACGGTCAGGGCGAGCGGGGTGTTCATGTTTGCTACGAACGATATAGCGTTGCCCAGGGGCCATGCGTAGCTGTCAAAATAATCATATCCGACCATAAAACTGATAAAGCCGATCGCGAGGGCCACAATGCCGGGGCTGCGCAGCACAGCGCGCGCGGACAGTTGGTCGCGCCCGCCCATTATGTACACCCCGTGCGTCCACTGGAACAGCGTGAAGACCGCCAGCGAGACGGCGGCGAACACGAGCGCTTCCTTACCGAACACGGCCTCTACGAGCGGGAACCCCATGAACGCTACATTGGAATAGACGGCTCCGAACCGCAGCACTGCAGCCGTGTCGCGCTGCTTTTTTCTGTACATGAACGAGGCGATGAAGATCGTCGCGCCGTAGCATGCGGCGGAGCCCAGCGCGGCCAGCCCCATCTCGCGGATCACCTGCATATTCCTCTCTATCCGGAGCGAGTTGAAGATTACGCAGGGGATTATAATGTTCACCTGCAGATAGGACACCTGCGTGACCGTTTGCCTCGCGAGCCGCCCTGCCTTGCATAGAAAAAAGCCTATCCCGACAATCAGAAACAGCGTGACGGTCTGGCCCGCGACTAAGATGAAATTCTCAATGATATTATAAGTCATACACGCTCTTCTCCGAACCGATTGGGGCGTGGGGCTTGCCCCACATTATTACTAACGCCGTGCATCGCACGGTGCGAGCGCATCGCGCTCGTGAGGTGAGGAGAACCGCGCTTCTCCGAACCGATTGGGGCGTGGGGCTTGCCCCACATTATTATGAATGTCACTCATCTATGTTATCATATTAACGAACAAATTATAGTTTATTTGCCTTTAAACAGTGGTAAATCCATTTGAATAATATCATACCGTTTGTTAGTTAGGGAATTGTATGACAAATGGGCTGTGCCGGGCAGGTACGGAGGTATTAATGTCGAAGCAATTTTTAGCAACATATAGGCAATGGCTGGAGAGCAATGAGTTCGACGAGGAGACGCAGGCGGAGCTGCGGGCTATTGAGCACGACGAAAAAGACATCGAGGACAGGTTCTACAAGGAACTGGACTTTGGCACGGCGGGCCTGCGCGGCGTCATAGGCGCGGGCACGAACCGAATGAACATATACACCGTGGGCAAGGTGACGCAAGGGCTGTGCGACATGCTGAACGACGCCGGCGCGGGCGCCGCGCCCAAGGCCGCAGAGTCCGGCCAGGCATGCGCCCCTGTAGGCGTCGCCATCGCATATGACCCCAGGCACAAGTCGGCGGAGTTCGCCATGGAGTGCGCCAGGATCATCGCGGCAAACGGCATACGCGCGTACCTGTTCGAAGACATCAGGCCCACGCCCGAGCTGTCATTCGCGGTCAGGCATCTGGGCTGCGCCGCAGGCATCATGATCACCGCGAGCCACAACCCCAGCCGCTACAACGGCTACAAGGCATACGGCGCCGACGGGGCCCAGATGTCTGTGGAGGACTCCGACAGGCTGGCTGGTTACGCGGCGCGCCTGGACGGCTACGCCGGCATTAGAAAAATCAGCGCGGAAGAGGCGCGCGCGTCCGGACTGCTGGCCATAATAGGCGCGGACGTCGACGACGCGTACGTGGGAGAAGTCAAAAAGCTCAGCCTGCGGCTGCCCGAAATCGCCGCCGACGGGACCCTGTCGCGCATTAAGGTCGTATACACGCCCATCCACGGGACGGGCAACATACTGGTCCGCAGAGTGCTGCATGAAAACGGCTTCCTAAATGTCCTGACAGTGCCCGAGCAGGAGCTGCCGGACCCCGAGTTTTCCACGGTCGCCTCGCCGAACCCCGAGTACCGGGAGGCCTTTGAAATGGCCATCGCGTTGGCCGCCAGCGAAAACGTCGACATCATCATAGGCAGCGACCCCGACTGCGACAGGATCGGCGTCGTATACAGAAGCCGGAGCGGGGCGTACGAGGTCCTGACCGGCAACCAGATTGGCTGCCTGCTCATGGAATATATCCTTGCCGCGAAAAAGGAAGCCGGCGCCCTCGCCGCCGGGCGTTCGTTCGTAGTCAAAAGCATAGTCACAACAAAACTCGCCAACCAAATAGCCGAACGCTACGGCGTCGGCATCCATGAGGTATACACAGGCTTCAAATATATATGCAAGACGGTAAAAGACGTCGACGAGTTCGGCGACGGCGAATTTGAATTCGGCTTCGAGGAGAGCAACGGCTACCTGGCGGGTACGTTCGTGCGCGATAAAGACGGGGTCATCGCGTCGATGCTGATCGCCGAGATGGCGGCATGGTACGCTTCTCGCGGGAAGACGTTCGCGGACGCTTTGAACGAGATATTCGATAATTACGGCTATACGATGGACGACGTCGTCTCGTACACGCTCGAAGGCATCGAGGGCCTAGGGCGCATACAGTCGGCGATGGACGCTCTCAGGTCGGGGCGCCCGGAGGATTTTGGCGGCTTTCGCGTCAGCGTGTGCAAGGACTACCTGACCGGCGAGGTGATAGAAGCGGTGGGGCGTGGCGCCGCCAGCGATGACGGCGCAGCCAAAGCGGCCGCTGCTGCGGTTAGCCGCATGGAATTGCCGGAAACGTCCAATGTGCTTGCCTACCAAATGGCCGACGGGTCGGTGTTCCAGATACGGCCATCGGGGACGGAGCCTAAAATCAAAGTGTACTACGGTGTTACGGACGCCACGCGAGAAGGCGCCGAAAAACTGCTAAAAGAGTTTATCGGGGCGGTCGCCTCGGTGATTGAAAAACTCCTGTATGAATGAAGGCGGTGAATAGATGACAGTCGATGTGATACTCGATATCAAGAAGGCGGAGGAGGAAGCCGATCAGATAGTGCGCAGCTCGCAGGGCGACGCGCGCACAGTGCTGGCGGACGCGAACACCCAGGCCGCGCGGCTCCTGGCGGATGCATCGTCCGACGGGCGCACTGCGGCAGAGGAAAAAATATATCTGGCCGAGCGGCGCGCCAACGCGGAGATAGAGAAAATAAAGGGCGCGGCGGCTGCGGAGTGCGAACTTATAGAGAAAAACGCGCTGGCGCGCTTCCCGGAGGCGGCGACGATAATCGCAGGGAGGATTGTGAAGTTTAATGTCGATCGTTAAAATGAGCAAGGTCTCGCTGGCGGGCATGTTGGCGGATCGCGATCGCGTCATAGCCCGCGTGATGAAACTCGGCCTTGTCGAAATCATCTCGTGCGACAGCCGCAACGCGGACGGCGCTGCCGCAGAATTCATCCGCGCGGACAACGAGGAGGCCAGGGCGGCGGAACTGGAGCGCGAAATGAACAATGTCGGCGCCGCCATCGATATCATTGAGCGCTACGCTCCGGAAAAGAAGCCCATGTTCTATTCCGGCAAGCAAATGAGGGCGGACGAGTACAAGCTGATCACATACGACTTTGACAAAGTCGAGTCGGTCGTGGCTCCCGGGGCCGGCATTGAAGCCAGCCTCGTGTCGCTGCGGGACGAGGGGAACCGGCTGACCACCCCCCCCGCGTCGCCCCCGCCCGGGGGGCCCGCGGCGCCGGCGCCGGGGGGAAGCGGGA
>WRLR01000067.1 GCA_009777515.1 Oscillospiraceae bacterium
ATCCTGCCACTAAATCAACCGTTGCATCCACCGCCGCATCCGTCGAAGCCACAACAACCGCAACCACAGCTGCCGCCGCCGCCACAACCGCAGCCACAGCAGCAGCCACAGCAGCAGCCGCCGCAACGGCTGCAGCCGCAGCAGACGGCGTTGACTGGCGCTACTTTATCCGGCAGGACCCATATAACACGGGTTCCTTTTTATACCTGTGGCGCAACGCGGCTGGAGAGCCGCGCGGCTATATCAGTTATCAACACAAACGCGTCGCCGAAGGCAGCGAGATCGGCGTACGCGAGCTGATGTTTATGGATCAAGAGGCGCTGTACGCGCAGCTCGCGTTTGCCGGAGGGCTTTCCGCAGCAATCAGGGAGTTTGTATGGGTCATGCCGTCGTTCATCGATCCCTCCGACTTTGTCGAAGTCGCATGGGATGTCAAGCAGCGGCTCATGCCGCAGGATATGACGCGCATCGTTAACGTAAAAGCCGCGCTCGAACGCATGCGCCGCCCGGAGGGGGAGGGGTCGTATGTCATAGAGACCGAAGACGCCATCGTCCGGGAAAACAGCGGGCGCTGGCTTGTCGAGTACGGGCCCGAAGGCAGCCGCGTCTCCGCCACGCGCAAGGAGGCGGATCTGTACTGCGAGCTACCGGCGCTGGCGCAGCTCGTCACCGGCTACAGGACTCTGGCCAACCTTATGCTCACCTCGCGCCAGCGCGTCGAGGCGCGCGCCAACATAGCGTTGTTGCATAAAGTATTTACGCTGCGCCCCCAGCACATGACGGAGAACTTTTAAATCCACACTGCTAATAATGGACTAATAGTATTTGTAAGACTCGCAATAATACGGTTAATATACGGTTAATATATTGTAAACAAATGGCTTTGTAATTGACAAAACATGGCTAATTATCGATAATAAGTATACGTGACATACTTACACACACATGCAAATATACATACATATACACACATGCAAATATATATACATATACACATACAAATACAAATACAAATACAAATATACATTAGGTGCTAATGTATAGGAAATAAAATAATATCGATTATTACTAAAGACATGGGCGGCATGGCGCCGCCCGAGTTATTTATTTAAAATAGCAGTAAAGGAGAGATGAATGCGCAAAAAAGAATATGACACCAAGCAAAGACAGTTCGGAGGCGGCAGGCACGCCCGCCAGCTATGCGGCCTGCTATTGACGTTCGCGATGCTGCTGAGCCTTTTCACCGTGGCGTCAGCTGCGCCCCCGCCGCCATCGAGCGCGTCGCCGTGGGTTTTCGGCCCGGTGTATGACGGCGATGACACAATATACGGCTCGGGCGCCCCCGGTGCGACCATCAATGTATATATTGATGCATTGTTGATACAGCCGCCTCCGCCGCCGACAGCCACTGCCACAGCGGACGCCGACGGGTATTGGGCCGTTAACGTCACTGCCCTCACCACTAACAACGACGTTGAAATAAGGCAAGTAGAACCGTCGAAGTCGGAGGGCCCCGGTATTGTAGCGGAAGTATTCGAATACACGGGAGACAACAGGTTCATCGTAATTCCGCGCGATATGGGCAGAGTGGACATTCCCGGCATACATGGTATAGACAGACATGACATGCCCGGAATAAAGTATCCTTGGGCATATCAAACGAAAAGCGGGGCAATCGCCACATTCGCCGATTTGGATGAGGACGCGGACTATCCCAGAGGCTTGGACAGCGGCACAGACAGATACATGGTTGTCGCCGACTATGCTGTGCATGTAGACGCAATCAACGGCATCTATATATTTGAAGCGCTGTACAACGTAAATTCTTCCGCGCTGGCAGTTTTTATTAAAGGAATAAACGGCACTGAATCAAAAACCGTCTACAAGCTCGCCGGAGAGCAGGTCGATCTCGACGCCGGGACATATCCAGATGCGAGCTACGTCTTTGACACATGGGCGACGACGCCAAACACAACTTTGATCACCACGCCAAACCTGGCGGTGACGGACTTTGTCATGCCCAACGAAGATACCGAAGCGGAAGCCCATTGGCAGTACACCGGCGCCGGAGCAGGCACTGGAGCCGGCGGGACCGGCAGCGGCGGCGGTAGCACCGGCAATGTACCACCCGCGCCGATCTCAGACGCCGTTGTAGACGGCGGCGGCGATCCAGGCGAAGACGGGGGCGACGGCGACGGCAGCGGCACGACCGCAGCGCCGTCCGGAAAACTCCTGCCCAGGTTTGCGCTGGGATTGGAAGACGACTTCATTCCATTGGCGGTGTTCAACCCCAAGCACGTCCTATACCTGTACGGATATGAGGAGGGCAACGTCCTGCCGGACGCGAGCATCACGCGCTCCGAGGCGTCGGTTCTGCTCTTCCGCATACTTTCAGATCCGGACAGGTTTCGGCGCCTCGACAACCCGTTTGAGTTTGCCGATTGGGAATGGTACTACGACGCCGTGACATATCTATCGAAAATCGGCGTCATTGCCGGCTACGATGACGGTTCGTTCAGGGCTGACAGCAACATCACCCGCGCTGAGTTCGTAACGATGATCAGCAGATTTGGCTTAAAAGAGGGGCCGATGGAGCTGGTTCTGAGCGATGTCGCCGGGCATTGGGCGGAGGAGTACATTGATATCAGCGTATCGAACGGATTGATATCCGGATACCCGGACGGCACGTTCAGGCCGGATGGCAATATAACGCGCGCCGAGGTCGTCAGCATTATCAACAGGCTCCTCTACCGAGGCATTGAAGTCGAGGACATACCGGAATGGGCGCCCGGCTTCTGGGACTTGAAAATCGACCACTGGGCATACGCGGATATCAAGGAAGCCTCAATTGGCCACGAATTTGAGCGTAAGGACAACGGTTACGAAATTTGGACGGGCGAACTTTAGAACACACGGAAACAAATGGTGAGAATACAAATGGGGAGAACACAAGGGGGCCATCCTCTTGTGTCCCCTCCTCTTGTGCCCCCTCCTCTTGCGTCTCCCCCTGTCTTATTAATAATGCGCAAAAATTGCCGACCAGAGACGAAGCGGAGCAGCTATTGGCATGGGGGCATTCGCAGAACCCCGGCGCGTGGGCGGACCACAGCCGGGTCGTCGCCAGAGCCGCCCAAACCATAGCCGAAAAGTGCGGGCTGGATGCGCACCGGGCGTATGTTTCGGGGCTGCTGCATGATATCGGGCGTTATGAAGGGGTCAGGCAAATGCACCATATATATGCAGGGTACAGTTTGCTAAAAAGCAAATGCTACGACGACCGGGTTGCCGAAATATGCCTGTCCCACTCGTTCCCCTGTCAGGACATGCGCGAATACTTCGGTGAAAATGATTGCTCGCCCGAGGAAACAGAGGCGATTACATCATTTTTGGCGCATAAGGTATATGATGACTATGACATACTTATCCAGCTCTGCGACGCAATCGGGACGGCGGAAGGGGTAAGCCTTATAGATGTGCGCGTCATGGACGTGATCAGGCGATACGGTTTTAAGGAGCTGACGCTGCTGAAAATAGAGGCCAATTATACGAACAAAGCGCGTTTTGATAAGCTATGCGGCATGAATATCTACGATTTGTTTTACGATGAAATAAGGGACGTCAGTTTCCGCTGACAGCCGTCGCCAACGCCACAATCCAATGCCACGAGCCACAACGCCACGAGCCACGACGCCACACGCCACGACGCCACGCGCCACGACACACGGATTGACAAAATCTCTATGTTGCTGTTACAATAGAAAAGTTAGCGCCTGAGCGACTCCATAAGCGGCTGTCGCCACCGCGCGGAGGCCGGGGCCATTAGCTCAGGTGGTAGAGCACTTGACTTTTAATCAAGGTGTCCGGGGTTCGAGCCCCCGATGGCTCATAATAGAATCGCCCCACAGTCGCAAGGCCAGTGGGGCTTTTGTATGCACGCATATCACTTCTCACTTCTAAATCTCTTGTTTTTCTCACTTCGACATTTTAATTGATGTTCCAATGTTGACAAGCACAACCCGTTTGAAATAAATTAACGAGTGACAGTTAATTTAATGACTTTGGGCGGGGGGTTTGTTCGTGATTACTAAAACATTATTATCTACGCTGTTGAAAAAGAAAGCCCGTCTATTGCTGCTCTTGTTTTCCATAGCCGCCTGTTCGTCTCTGCTGTTTGCAAACGTAGGTTTTCAAAGGACCAGCGAGCAAACTGTCTATAGCGCGGCCACCCATTGGTGCGGGAACGCAGAGCTTTACATCGCAACCAAGCAGTCGATTGGGGCCAAGGAGTGGATCGACCCGGACGCGCTGGATCCCTGGAAAGAAAGCTTTGAGTACGCTTACGGCCTGGTAAGGAGCAAAGCGTTTTATGCTCACCCCGACGGCGGCATAGTTAACTTCACTGCGCTGGGGACAGATATCGAGGAGTTTAATGATTACAATCCATTGTCGCTCAGGTCGGGCAGCGTAGAAGACTGGGCGGGGTTCAAAGCCGTGATAGGGAACGCCTACGCGCAAAAGCTCGGGGTGGGCGTAGGAGATGCCCTTGATCTGGAAATAAACGGCGAGCCGCATGTTTTTTTGATTGCAGGGGTCAGCGAGCCCCAAGGGCTGTTTTTGCGTGATCTGGCCGATAGCGGTTTTTTACTGATGCCGAAGAAAACCCTGGCGGATATCGCCGGCGGGGACTGCAGCCTGCTGTTCATCAAAACCAAAGACCCGTCTTCGGTCCCGGGCCTGAAACAGGAGCTGATGGACGCTTTGCCTGAGTATGCCGTGAATTTGGGCATCGATCCGGCGATCATTCAGGCAGAGACGATTTATTATGTGACGCCTTTTTGGATTTCCAGCTCCGTGGTTGTAATCATGAGTGTTTTTATCATATTTTCTTGCTTTAATATAATCGTCAATGAGAGGATTCCCGTCCTTGGCATACTGCGGAGCGCAGGCTGTACCAGGCGGAAAGCCAACCGGATACTGATTGTTGAGAGCATGGGTATCGGTTTGGTCGGTGGCGCCATTGGCTGTTTCCTGGGCATTGGCGTCCTGTATATCATCAAAACCGTTTACTTCAGCGGCGATGCCGCCGCTGTCGACGCCCCGATTATCTTTGGAGCATACGAAGCGCTGTTTACTATAGCTGCCGCTGTTGTAATCACAGCAATCAGCGCCATGGCGCCGATTCTCAGGACAACAAAAATACCTGTAAAAAACATCATTCTAAATGATTATCAGCAGCAAAAGAACAAGCGTTCCAAGGCTTGGCCTATAGGGGTGCTTTTAATGGCCCCATGCGCCATCGTCCCGGTTTTATTTGGCAGCGGGTTCACGGGCATGCTCGCGGCTTCCGCCGCCATTGCCCTGGCACTGATCGGGCTGATACTGCTGATCCCTCATTTGTGCGGATTCGCTGCTTTTGCAACGCGGAACAGCAATAGCAACTATGAAATCGCGCTGGGGGTACGCAATATAGGCGACTTCAAGGCTATGGTGAACAATATCCGGCTGTTTGCAGCCATCATCGCGATCATGGCGTTCATGATGACCCTTTTTAACTCTATGGGCGCGGATCTCCGCGATTCATATGCAAAAGAAAAATTTGATATTCAAATGGAACTGCGGGAATCGGGGCCGGAATCGCTTGGCCTTTTGTCTGGGATGGATGGCGTAAGCAATGTTAACGGAATTTTCGTTGCCACGCCGGAAATCCCCAGCCATGGGTCTTTTTTTAACGAGCTTGTCGGTATTGAAGACGAATATTATTTTAAAATGGTCTCTATAGATATCCCTTCAGAGTGCCGGGCCGCGCTCGACGCGCTGGGTGATGGCCGCAACATCATAACGACCGGCATAATGCGCGACAAGCTG
Organism: Oscillospiraceae bacterium; assembly: GCA_009777515.1. Classification (GTDB taxonomy): domain Bacteria; phylum Bacillota; class Clostridia; order WRLR01; family WRLR01; genus WRLR01. The sequence goes on from WRLR01000067.1 coordinate 5,866, forward strand.
GGCCTGAAAATCGGCGACACGCTCACGCTTCAGCTCGACAACGGCGCTTATGACTATGAAATCACAGGGTTTGTCGATACCAATAGAAGCATCGGGCATATGGGATTTATCTCGGCTGAAAACTACAAGGCCGGCATGGGGGTGGAAAACTACACGTTTGTTTGCGTTGTAGCCGAAGGCGATCCCGATGTAGTCAAAGGGGGCATTGAACGATTATTTGCAAGCGATATCCTCTCCATCCAAACAAAGGATGAAATGGAAGCTGCCAATGTCGACAAAGTCATGGGGGTATTCAATGCGATCAACACATACGCCTGGTTCGCCATGCTGATCGGCATCCTTGGTATCATCAACAACATGGTCGCCTGTTTCCTTTCCAGGCAACGCAATCTGGCCCTCTACCGATGCGTCGGGATGTCCGTGCAGGGCATGGGGCGCATGCTGATGACGGAGGCGGCGGCGACGGGGATTGTCGGAGTCGTGGCAGGGCTTTTGACGGGTTTTCTCATGATGTTGGCGGCGCCGTCGGTGGTCGGTTTACTTTGGGGCAATATAACCGTGGTCATACCGGTATTGCAAATCGCGGCCCTGTGCGCCATCGGGATTGCGGCAATGCTGCTCTGTTTCCGGGCGCCGTTCGCCATAAGCAAAAATATATCGATAATGGACAAGCTCCGGTATGAATAATTGAGTTAGGCGATTGCAAATAAGGAGAAAAATGATGATAGAAGCCACAAACATTACTAAGAGCTATACTGTGGGGGCACAGAAAACCCCGGTGCTGAAGGACGTGGACCTGAATATCGATAAAAGCGAATTTGTTTCCTTGATGGGGCCGTCCGGCTCGGGGAAGAGCACCCTTTTGTATATTTTGGGGGGGCTTGACAAGGCCGATTCCGGCAGCGTTATGATAGGCGGCAGGGAAATAGGGGCGATGGACGACGATGCCGAAAGCGCCATGCGCCGCAATGACATCGGCTTTGTTTTTCAAGCGTACAATTTGATCGACAACCTGACTGTCGAAGAAAACATTTTGATCCCCGCGCTGCTCAGCGGCAAAAAGCGCAAAGACGCGGACGTTTCCGAACAGCTAGAGGCGTTGTTGAAAGCGGTTGGGCTGTATGAGCGCAGAAAGCACAGGCCAATGGAACTGTCGGGCGGGCAGCAGCAGCGCACGGCGATAGCCCGCGCTTTGATCAACCGCCCCGAGGTGCTTTTTGCGGACGAGCCGACCGGAAACCTTGACAGTCAGAGTGGTAGGGATGTGCTGGAGCTATTAAAGATGTTTAACAAGCAATATGGCATCACCGTTTTGATGGTCACCCATTCGGAGGAGGCCGCGCTATATGGCGATCGTATAATCAGGTTGATGGATGGCCGGATCGCGGATTCCCAATGAACGAACAAGTGAACGAACAAGTGAACGAATAAGGGCGAAGGATAGCCCGTTAATTTTCGTTAAAGACTTTCAGCATATTTATTATATGGAGCATATGCTCTTCGCCGATTTCCTTGTCCAGCGCTTTCAAGCTGCGTTCCAGACTGCTCATCCTGCCAATCCCTATCAGGGTCGAATCCACGCCGTCGTAATCCATGGCATAGCGGATGGCCGCGTCAGAAATGCTAAAGCCATGCCCCTCGCAGTATTTGTTCGCCTCCAGCACGGCTTCCCTGATTTTGCCCGGCTTGCCCTCCCAGTCGCGATTCCATCCATATAGAGCTCGGACAGTCGGGGTCAGCAGCCCCATATGGAGGATGGAGGCGTTGATCAGCCCTATTCCATTGGCTCGTGCGTATGGCGATAGCCGTTCGCCCAGCGACTGGTCGACCAGCGTGTAGTGCAAAAAATTTAATATGGTGTCCACCGGGGTCATCGACGCCAGGGCAATCAAGGCATCTATGGAGGAGGAATTGATCCCGATATACCGGATTTTGCCCTCTGCCTGCAGCTTCCGCATCTCCGGGATGGTGTATTCTGCAATATATCTATGGTTTTTTATGTTCGTGAAATCATGTACCTGATATACGTCAATATAATCGGTCCTCAACCGCCGCAAGCTGTCTTCTATGGATGAACGCACTTTTTCGGGGGTGTAGTCGTAAGCGTAAGCCGGTTTGCTCGTGGTCCCGTAATCCTCCCGCCCGATCTTTGTGTTGAGGATCACCTTGCCGCGTTTGCCGGCCAGGGCCTTCCCCAGCCGCTCCTCGGCGAGGCCGCGCGGGCCGTACGACGGCGCCACATCAAAGAAATTGATCCCGCTGTCAATAGCCGCGTCGACCATCCGCACAGCCTCGTCGTCGTCGGCCTTACCGTACATGTCCCCCAACGACGAAGCCCCGATCCCCAAATACGATACTTTAAGCCCCGTATTGCCCAGTTTCCTATATTGCATTCTATACGATCCCCCCTCAATAATGTATATAAAACGCCATGCCTTGACCAGGCGCAAGTAGTCATGAAAACATGCATGGCGCTGCGCCCGTGTCCTGCCATTTCTATTATTGTACACGATACCTCATTATACATCATTTCAACGCAAGCCATGCAACCACCGCCCTGTAGAGCGCGATGTCGCCAAAAGACATATACATATACCCGCTCCGCCGTGACTTCCATGCAGTGCTGAAGGTGAAAACCATACGAGGGTGCAGCCGAATGTGTTTTGATGTATTGATTATTATTATGGCGCCTCAAGTCTGGTACCGGGTGTTTTTATTTGCGTTGCCATCGGCTTCATGATAAAATTAACGCTAATTAATGACCATATTAATATAGTTAATCATTTGTTTATTTATCCGTTTCATAAAAAAGAGAGAGGGGAAGAATATGTTTAAGAAAAGCATGTTGGCTTTAAGCTTATTGCTTGCCTTCATTGCCTGCGCCAGCCAAACAATAAATGCTGCAGCGCCGATCAGCGTCGTCCTCGACGGCAAAACAGTACACTTTGACGTCGAACCGGAAATGATCGAATTTCGGACAATGGTCCCGATGAGAGCCATCTTTGAGGCTCTTGATTCGTTTATCGAATGGGACGGAGATACGATGACAGTCACTGCGTATCGCTACGAAACGGTAGTAGTCGCAGCCATCGGCAATAAAACAATGACCGTCGACAGCAAACCAATGGAGATGGATGTCGCCCCCATCTTGAAGGACAGCAGGACCTTGGTTCCCGTCCGTTTCGTTTCCGAAGCATTCGGGTGCGATGTCAAATGGGACGAAAACACCAGCATTGTGTATATTAACTCACCGCAAGAAAGCGGGCCGGTTACCGAATATGATAGCGATTATTACGAAACTATAGAAAACCAGGTTGACGTAGATTATGTCGAATCCTACGAGGATTTTTATTCCCAAGGTTATCCGATAACCGGTTTGGCTGGGGAACAAAACGGCGATACTGTGAAGATCTCATGGAACGCAGCTGCCGGCGCCGACAATTACGAAGTACAATGGAGGAGCACAAAGACCAGCAACGAGTGGATAAATGATTATTATTATTTAGATAACGAATCTACATCGTATATATCAAGGGATAAAGAAGATTTGCGCATGTATTCATTTCGCGTCAGGGCGATAGCCGATGGGATGCCATATTTTTGGTCGCCCGTATATACCTATGTGCACGGAATAGAACCAACCACTCAGCCGATACAAACCCAAGCGCCTGGGCCATCGCCGACGCCTGCCCCCCAGCCCGCGCAGTCGTTTACGCCACAGCCAGCCCCGATGCCAGCCCCACTGCCTTCGCCAACGGCCGTACCTACGTCGGCGCCTCTGCCTTCGCCAACGGCCGTACCTACGCAGGCCCCTCTGCCTTCGCCAACGGCCATACCTACGCAGGCCCCTCTGCCTTCGCCAACGGTCGTACCTACGCAGGCCCCTCTACCAACCCCGACGCCTGAAAATAGATTCGATCCAGCGCCGCTTGGCATAAACGCAAGCGCGAACAGGACAAGCGGGACGATATACGATCGATATACATATACGGTTAAAATCACGGAAGCCGCGAAAAGCATATCATACAGCTTCAATGGCAATCCGACTATATACACGCTATACGCGGACGGCTCGAATAATTTTAATTCAGGTTCTGGGAGCGTGAGCGAAGATAAAAAGACATGGATTTGGGCTGACGATTCGCTGGGAGCGGGCAATCGAGTCATTACAATAACTATTTATTTTGAAAACAGGGAACCTTCACAAGCCACGCTCAATATCACAGTCTTCGATGCTACAGCCGAGCCACTGCCCGAAACAACGTCCCCGCCCGCGCCTACACCCACGCCCCCATCATCGCTTGACCCGATTGCATTAGGCATAAGCGCAAGCGCGAACAGGACAAGCGGAACGACCAGCGATCGATATACATATACAGTAAAGACCACTTTTACCGCATCCAAAATTACATTTAGCTTTAACGGGAATTCCACGTTATATACATTAAATGCGGATGGTTCGAATAATTTCAATTCAGGCACTGGGAATGTGACTGATGGCGGCAAGACTTGGACTTGGGCCAACGATACGCTGGGAGCGGGCAATCGCGTTATAACGGTTACCGCTTACGCCGCTGATGGCAAATCAATATCCACGACAATAAATATAACCGTATTTAATGCTACCGCAACATTATTATAATGGAAATACGGCGCGTTTGAGATGAATCGCATAGGGGCGGCCACAGGCTACATGCAGCCACAAGCCGCCCCTACTTTATTACAAACTGTCGCCGAAGTCTTTGCGGAATTGTTTGACCAGCAGCTCCGGCCAGTCACCGATTAACCGCAAACAGCCGAAGAAGAAACGTAGCACCGATGGTTCCTCGGCGAATTCGAGCCCGCCAATCAAGCGTTGGTTTTTATGTAGCCAGGCTTGCCGGTCCGCCGTATATTTTATATGCAACAACGTAAATACGCGCTTGGGCAAGGCAAGGCGGACCAAAATATTATTTTATCCTCTCAATCTAGCATGCTTTCCGCATACCTGATAAATGCATGGACATTGTATGTTTCGCATTTCTCTGGATATTTCGCAGCAACTCTCCATAGACAATTAATAAAATCTTTATTTTTGTTTTTCTGTAATCTCTTCAAATATTGAGCTTATCCATACAAACTCAATTATTGATTTTTTATTATGGTGCTTCATGTCTGCTTGTCGCTTTGTATGCTTGACACTGCGATCCTGCGGCTATATAATTACACGCAACCTCACATTTTTTGCGCGTACTTAATGTAGCTGCTCAATATATATCCCGCACAATCGGCGCTATCTTTTTGATCAGCATTAACTATTCTGCTTGAACAACTTACATAATATACATAATCAATACAACCAGCACAACTCAGCGCATCGCAACACGAAACAATATAATTAAAATATATATACGGAAAGGGGAAACACATGAAGAAAGTAATTTGCTTTTTCATTGTTGTAGCTTTGCTGTCTGCACTGGCCGCATGCGGCGGAGGCGGGGGCAGCGCCACGACGACCGAGGCAGCAGCCACGACGGCTGCCGCAGCCGCGACAACCACAGCCGCCGCTACTACCACGACCACCACTGTGGAGGAAGAAGACGAGTTTCCGATGTATTCCGGTGAAATCGTAGTCGCCATCCTCGGGAACCCCAACGACGACAAAACAAAGTTCGACTATCTGACAGAAGCGTACAACAAGTACCAGCCAAATGTGACCTTTGCCTGGGAGCCGCTCCCCACAGAGCAGTATGTCACATGGCTGAGCACACAGCTCGCCTCCGGCCACATACGGCCGGACGTTGTATCGGGCAACTATGTCGGCACGTACCAGGGTTATGTCAACATGGAGCTGTACCGCAACAGGGTCAACCCATATAGCGGCAATGTCTGGCAAAACGAGTTCAATTTTGATTTGAGGCCGACCAACGACCGGGGCGCCAGGAACATGCTCCCGTCGGAGGCCGTGCATGTGTTGTGGTATTACAACAAGACAATATTCGAAGAAGTCGGCATAGTGCCGCCTACCACTAGCGAGGAGTTCATCGACATCTGCGAAAAACTCCTGGAAGCCGGCTACACCCCGTTCGCGTCCAACATGGTCTGGCAGGTCAACCAGTGGTTCATCCAGGTGTACCTTGATCAGTACGCGCGTCACTTCGATGAATTCGGGCGCTCCCAGCCAGGCGACTGGAACTTCGACGACGAGAAGGACGGCGCCTATTCGTTCGATCCCAACTATCAAGATCAGGGCATGAATTTCACCTACAGCCCGCAGCGCCTGTACCACAATATCAAAAACGGCAACCTGCGGTTCACCAGCGAGGAATTCATCGAGTATGCGACAATGTACCAAAAAATGTTCAACGCCAGGTACATATACCCCGAATTTATGGTGGACAGCGACGCGTACGCCCGCTTTTTGACAGGTAGAACTGCCATGCTCACAGACGGAACATATTCCTTGAACAGTGTTAAGAGGGATTTGGCCGGTTTGAGCCCAGAAAGGCTCGAATCGCTCAAACTCGATCCGGACACTGTCATACAAGCGTTCGACTGGGGCACGTTTGAGAATCCGAGCGCAGTCGACGCGCCCTATAATGTAAGGAGCGTCGAATCGTCGTCCGGGATTTACCTCTCGATCATCAACAAAGATCAGGACCAAGTGGACAGATGCGTTGACTTTGTCAACTTCTGGCTCTCGCGCGAGGGCTACCAGGCGTGGGTCGACGGGGCGCTGGCCTCGCCGCTGGGCTACAGCCCCGCCGGGCCGATTCAAGTGCACGACATAGAGGTGCCAGAAGATATTCAAGAGCTGCTGGACAGCATTACCATGATGGGCAACGTCGAATATTCCGGGAAAAACTACTTTGGCTGGCTTGGGCCGGAGTACCGCGAGTGGTGCCGCGATCAGTTGCTCAGGCTCCTGCAGCAGGAAATAACGCCCGAGCAATACGCGCAGGATCTGCAGGAAACCATCACCGAGAACCTTGATAAAATATTGACCTCTGTAAACCTCACCATGGAGGATATCGACTATCCCGAAAGGCAGCCTGCGCAATAACATGAACACAAAACCGCAGACGGGCGGCTAAAGGCCTCTCCTACAAAGACGTATAGGCTCATGTAGGCGCGGTCAATAGCCGCCCGCCCAAAGGCGTATAAACCCGTGCAATAAAATAACATTTTATACAACAAGCAAAACAAATGGAACTGTTGCAAAGGGGTGGGAACCGTGGCTAAAATAAAAATTAAAAGGTTGCCGCAAAAAATACTTTCCGTGCTGTTCATAATAATTGTCGCAGTCGCGTGCGTCACTTATGCCACCATTGTCAACCGCGCCACGGAACTCCTGACAATCAACGTAAAAATGGACGGCAACCCCCTCCTGTTCGTAAAACCCGACAGCAAAACCACGATTGTCGTAACCAAGGACAATGCCGTCATCTATTTCGACAACAATATGGACCCCTTCGCGAGGCACCAGTTCGATGAGGTCATAGAATCACTACAAATCAACCCGTACAATGGCAACATCCACCTCTCCACATCGACAGGTAATTTCTACACGTTCGATAGCCAGTTCAACCAACTCGATGTGTTCAACTTCCCCGGACGAGTCATCGATTTTGACTTCGCAGACGAAGGCGCCTTTTATATATTGACCGGCAGCGGCGCCGCCACGCCCAACTTTTATATCCGCAAAGTCGACGCCGCCGGCAATGAGCTATATAGTTACAGAACCGGCTTCGCAACGAGCAAGGTTATAAAAGTAAAGGAGACGGCGGTATACTGCACTGTCGACTCGCGCGTCGTGGCGCTCGACGCAAGCGGCGAGCCCATATGGACCACGACGCTGCGTAGCTCCATCAGCGGCCTTGCGTATTTCGAGGACGCCGACTTAATTTTTGCCATCGACACCAAGGGCAGCATCCACCAAATCAACTCCGCCGGCAAAAGCCAGTGGTCCAGCGCGATAAGCCAGTACGGCATGATGTCCGTGGCGTACAACGGCGAACAGTTCGTGCTAGCCGCCGACAGCGACGGCGCGATATTCATGATGGACGTGGAGGGGAATGTAATCCTCACGCAGCAGCTCGACAGCCGGGTATCGGACATATATGTGACGGACGAGGGCAACTTTGAGGTTTCGTGCTCCTCGGGCCAATTTTATACCGTGCATTCGGGCGCAATCATGAACACCTCGTTCAACGAGACGCTGGGAGTCGCAATCGTCTGGGGATCGGTGGCGCTGGGCATAGCGGCGCTCGTGCTGCTCGCGTATTCATATGATAAATCTGCCGCAAAAGCATCTTGGATGCTAAAAGAAATGAAAAAATCGCGCCTCGGCTATATCATGCTGTTTCCCGCGATCGCCCTGTTGCTCATATTTCGCGTGTACCCCGTCGGCGCCGCGTTCATGTACTCGTTCATGCGCTACACCATAGCCATGCCGCCCAAGTTCATCGGGTTCGACAACTATATCGAAATGCTCACCGATGAGTATCTTATCAGGGGCATAGGCAATATGCTGCTGTTTCTCTTCACTGACATAATCAAAACGTTCACCATGCCGCTCCTGGCGGCGGAGCTGGTGTTTTGGCTGCACAAGGAAAAGAGTCGTCACAGGCTCCGCACGACGCTTATAATCCCCACAGTGGTGCCGGGCGTGGTCGCCACGCTGCTTTGGAGAAACATTTACAGCTCGGACATGGGCCTGTTGAACAACGTGCTGCGGCTGGTGCGCCTGGACGGGCTGCAGCGGTCGTGGCTCGGCGACAGCTCGACCGCTATCTGGTCGTTGATATTCATGGGCATACCATGGGTGGGAGCGTTCGCGTTTTTGGTGTATTTCGGGGGGCTCATCAGCATCCCCTCGGACATATACGACGCCGCGAAAATAGACGGCGCCAACGTAATGCGACGGTTCATCCACATCGATTCGCCGATGCTCATCCCCCAGTACAGGATTCTGCTGTTTTTCACGTACATCGGCTCGTTGCAGAGCTTCCAATCCGTCATGCTGATGACACGCGGCGGGCCGGGGGGCTCCACATATGTCCCCGCTTATCAAATGTACGTTAAGCTCAGCGATCAGGGCAACTACGGCTACGCTTCCGCCGTGGGGGTCGTGCTGTTCGCGGTCGTGTTGATAGGGACCATCCTGAACCAGTCCCTGTTAAAGAAAAGGGACTGACAAGTGCGAATAAGAGGTCAACAGTAATTATGAGCGAAAAAAACGATAATAATATTACCAACATCGGCGCCGCCGACGCCGCCCAAACCGCCGCTACTGCCACCGACGGCGCCGAAGCCGCCCAAACTGCCGCTACTGCCACCGACGGCGCCGAAGCCGCCCAAACTGCCGCTACTGTCGTAGACACTGCCGCCGCAACCCCCCCCCGGCGCCGCCACCGGCTTAAAGGCGTGACGTTTTGGAATGTCGTCCAATACGCGATACTGGCGCTGATGGTGATTTTGGCGTATGTGCCCATGGTGATGGGCGTCCAGATGTCGCTGAAAAACACCGGCCAGATATACGCGAACTTCTTCGCGCTGCCCAACCCCATACAATGGGGGAACTATTCCAAAGCCATACTGGAGCTCTTGCGCCCCCTGGGCAACACGCTATACATCGCCGCCGTCGCGATTGTCGCCAGCACAGTCATATCGTCGTTGGCGGCGTACTCGTTTGCGCGCCTCCACGTGTTCGGCAAAAACATATTGTTCATGTTCATCCTCATCATGATGATGATACCGGGCGTACTGACCCTCACGCCCAGCTTCATATTGATGATACAACTGGATCTGCGTGACAAATACCACGGGCTTGCGCTGTTCTACATCGCGACGAGTCAGGCATTTTCGATTTTCCTGATGCGCTCCTTCTTCGAGGGGCAGCCGGAGGATCTGTTCGAGTCGGCGCGGTTGGACGGTGCAAACGAACTACAGAGCCTGGTGCTCATCGCCATCCCGCTGGCGCGGCCCATCATCGTCACCATAGGCATTATGAACCTGCTCTCGCACTACAACGACCTTATATTCCCGATGTTGACATTGGTAAATCCCAGTAAGCAGACACTGATGGTCATGCTCGCAAAGTACGCCCCGCCGCAGCAAAACATGGCGCGCCCCGACGTCGCCGTGCAGACGGCGGCGTACATGTCGGCGTGCGTGCCGCTACTGCTGATATTCTCCGTAGGAATGAAATACTACGTGCAGGGCATAACATCGGGAGCTATTAAAGGATAATACGCAGGGGCGAGGAATAAAACATGCAGTTGTGAGTGTTAACTTGCTAAGGCGAACAATATTCGTACGTAGTTTTTAGTATTCATAGAATTTTTAAGTTAATAATTATTAGGAAAGGATCCGAAAAAATGGCGAAGAAGATCAAACGGCGTGCGGACTCATATTTTGGCATACATTTTGACTTTCACGCAAACAACGCGACCCCGTCCGTCGGCCACAACACCACCGAAGCCATGGTGGAGGAAGTGATCGAGAAAATAAGGCCCGACTACATCCAGACGGACTGTAAGGGCCACCCCGGCAACTCCAGCTACCCCACGAAGGTCGGCAACCGGGTGGCGGGGCTCGTGACGGACCGCGACACGATGCAAATTTGGCGCAGCGCGACGGCCAAGCACGGCGTGGGCTTGTACATGCATTATTCGGGCGTCTGGGACACCCAGGCCGTCGAGCAGCACCCGGACTGGGCGGTGACGAACGCGAACGGCGAGAGGGACACAAAGGGCATAACCAGCGTGTTTGGGCCATATGCGGACGAGCTGCTCATACCGCAGCTCATCGAGCTCGGCGGCGAGTACGGCGTGGACGGCGTATGGGTGGATGGCGAGTGCTGGGCGACGCTGCCGGACTATACGCCGGAGATCATCACGCGCTTTAAAAAAGAGACTGGGGTCAGGTTCGACAAGCCGCCCGAAAACCCTGGCGACCCTTTCTACTACGAATTTATGCAATGGCACAGAGAAGCGTTCCGCAAATATCTGCGCTACTACATCGACAAAGTCCACAAGGTGTGCCCTGACTTCCAGATTGCTTCTAATTGGGCGTTTTCATCGTTCATGCCCGAGCCTGTCAGCGCGCCCGTCGACTACATCACCGGCGACTATACCCCGATCAACTCTGTGAATATGGCGCGTTACGAGGCCCGCTGCATGAGCAACCAGGGCGTGGCATGGGACTTACTGGCTTGGGGTTTCCTCGGGACATACGGCGGCTCCATTAAAATTGCGGATCGCACAACAAAAACCGGGATCCAGCTCAGCCTGGAGGCGGCTTCCGCGATAGCGATGGGCGGCGCGTTTTGCGTCTACCTCCCGCAGCACCGCGACGGTTCCGTGAAGATGTGGGAGATGGACCCGCTGGCAGAGGCCGCTAAGTTCTGCCGCGACCGCGAGGAAGTGTGCTTCCAGTCCACCGAAGTGCCGCAGGTCGGCATCCTGTCGAACGGCTACGACTACTACAAGCGTTCGCAAAAAGTGCTATCGCACGACAGCGACGTCACCAAGAGCCTCATGGGCGCTATCAACCTGTTACTTGACGCGCAGTACTGCGTGGACGTCGTGCTGGAAAAACAGGATTTCGAGAGGTACCCGGTGCTCGTCGTCCCCAACAACAAATATTTCGACGACGAAACCGCGAAAAGATTGAGGGCTTATGTGAAGAACGGCGGCAAGCTGGTCCTGGGCGGCGTTGATTCCGTCAAGTGTTTTGAGGACATGGTGGAGGCCGACTTCTGCAGGAACATTCTCCCGATGGAGCACCGCTATATCGAGTACGACGGTGTCGTATCCGCAGCGGAGGCGAAATGGCGCGAGGCGCTGCCGCGAAAGGGCGCCAAGGCGTTTGGGCACATCAACGAGGTGAACGACCGGCTACGTTGCCCGTTCCCGGCCGCCACGGTGAACAAATATGGCAAAGGCGCCGTATGCGCGCTCCACATCGACATCCTCGACATATACGTGGACATAGTCAAAGCCGCCACCCGCGATTTCATGACGGCTTTGATGGAGGAGCTGTTCCCCGAAAAGCTCGTGCGGATTGATGGCACGCACCTGGTCGACGTCATAGCGCGCGAAAAGGCTGGCAAGCTCAACATCCATATCATCAATATGAGCAAAAGGGACGTCGTGCCAATGGTGTACGACGAAATCGTGCCACTGCGCGACATCACTGTGCACGTCAAACTGGACAAGAAGCCCGCGTCCGTCACAGTCGTGCCTTCAGGAGCCGAACCGGATTGGTCATATGACAAGGGCGCATTGCACGTTACACTGCCCAAGCTAGAAATCTACGACATCATCTCCATCGAACCGGCAAAATAATATGCATATTTATTAACAGAACAAACAACCAGGGGCGGCTGCCGATGTTCATTGGCAGTCGCCCATTAATTTTTCGTAGGGGTTTTTACTGGGGTTTTTCTGTCCGCGTTATTCGTTTTTTGCCTTGACATGCAAACATATGTTCTGTATAATGGTTCTCGCGCTGCTCTTTTAGGCGCCTCCGTTCGAAAGGTGGTAATATCGATATGCCGGAATTTAAGATTGTATCGGACTTCGAACTGCAGGGCGACCAACCGGAGGCGGTCAACCGCCTCTCCGAGGGCATATTGGCCGGCATGGAGCACCAGACGCTGCTCGGCGTCACCGGATCGGGCAAGACGTTCACAATGGCCAACGTCATCGAGCGCGTACAAAAGCCGACGCTCGTGATCTCGCACAACAAGGTGCTCGCGGCGCAGCTCTGCTCTGAATTCAAGGAATTCTTCCCGAACAACGCCGTCGAGTTCTTCGTATCGTATTACGACTATTACCAGCCCGAGGCGTACCTGCCCCGGACCGACACATACATTGAAAAAGACTCGTCGATCAACGACGAAATCGACAAGCTTCGCCATTCCGCGACGGCTGCGCTGTTCGAGCGGCGCGACGTCGTCATCGTCGCCAGCGTGTCGTGCATATACGGCCTCGGCGACCCAGAGGACTACACCGATCTCATGATCTCCCTGCGCCCGGGCATGACGCGCGACCGCGACGAGGTGATCCGCCGCCTCGTCGACCTCCAGTACGAGCGCAACGAAATCGACTTCAAGCGCAGCAAGTTCCGCGTGCGCGGGGACGTGCTGGAGATATTCCCGCCCAACAGCAACGACCTCGTGCTTCGCGTCGAGTTCTTCGGCGACGAAATCGAGCGCTTGACAGAAGTCGACTACATCACGGGCGAAATAAAAAACACCCTCTCGCACACGGCGATCTTCCCGGCTTCACACTACACCACGACGCAGGACAAGATGCGTCGCGCGCTCGTAACTATCGAGCAGGAACTGGAAGAGCGGTTGGAAGAGTTGCGCGGTGAGGAAAAGATTATAGAGGCGTATAGGTTGGAGCAGCGCACACGCTACGATCTGGAGATGCTGCAGGAGATTGGCTTTTGCCAGGGCATCGAAAACTACTCGCGGCACATCAGCGGGCGCGCCGCAGGCAGTTCGCCATACACGCTGCTGGATTATTTCCCGGACGATTTCCTATTGATAGTGGACGAGTCCCATGTGAGCGTGCCGCAGATCGGCGCGATGTACCGAGGCGACCGCTCGCGCAAGGAAGCGCTCGTCGACTACGGCTTCCGTCTGCCGTCCGCGTTCGACAACAGGCCGCTGCGCTTCGAGGAGTTTGAGCAAAAAGTCCACCAGTGCATATATGTCAGTGCAACGCCCGCCCCGTATGAAAAGCTCCGCTCCAGCCAGATAGTCGAGCAAATCATCCGCCCTACCGCGCTGCTTGACCCGGAGATCGATGTGCGCCCCGTGACGGGGCAGATAGATGACCTGATAGGCGAAATCAACGAGCGGGCCGAGCGCGGCGAGCGCGTGCTGGTGACGACGCTTACGAAGCGCATGGCCGAGAACCTCACCGACTATCTGCTCAAAATGGACATCAGGGTGAAATACCTCCACTCGGACATCATGACATTGGAACGCACTGAGATAGTGCGCGAGCTGCGCCTGGGCGTGTTCGACGTTCTTGTCGGCATCAACCTCCTGCGCGAAGGGCTGGACATACCCGAAGTCTCGCTTGTCGCCATCCTGGACGCCGATCGCGAGGGCTTTCTGCGCCACGAGACGTCGTTGATCCAGACCATTGGGCGCGCAGCGCGCAACGCCAACGGCAAGGTGATCATGTACGCCGATGCGGTGACCAATTCCATGCGCAACGCGATTAACGAGACGAACCGCCGCCGAGCGCTGCAGGATAAATACAACAAAGAGCATGGCATAGAGCCGCGCAGCATACAAAAAGGCATCCGCGACTCCCTGGAGGTGACGACCGTAGTCGCCGCCGAAAAGAACCGGGGATACGACCTGCTGCGCAAAAACGCCGGTGCAGATGGGCTGGGCAATGTCGGCGCCGAGGGCATCATGCGCATGATCGACAGGCTCACCGCCGAAATGAAGGATGCCGCCCGGAACTTGGAATTCGAAAAGGCGGCGTCCCTGCGCGACCAGGTGGCCGAGCTCCGCCGCGTCCTAGTAGAAGACTCCACCGGCGCAGGCTGAAAGAAGCCCCCACCCAAGCACCACCACCGACACACCGCACCACCTCGGCACACGCGCACCGCTGTCGGCACCCCGGCACCCCGTTAAAAAACGTAGGGCGGGGGCTTGCCCCCGCCGCCCAGTTTCACACGTACCGCACCGCCTTACACCGAATATAAAGGGAAACATACGCAAATGGCAGCAGACGCAATCCTTATAAAAGGCGCCAGGGAACACAACCTAAAAAATATCGACGTCGAAATACCCCGGAACAAACTGATCGTCATCACGGGCCTCAGCGGCTCCGGCAAGTCCTCGCTCGCTTTCGACACGATTTACGCCGAGGGCCAGCGCCGCTATGTCGAGTCCCTCTCCGCATACGCCCGCCAGTTCCTCGGGCAAATGGAGAAACCGGACGTCGACTACATAGAGGGCCTGTCGCCCGCCATATCCATCGACCAAAAAACGACGAGCCGCAATCCGCGCTCCACCGTCGGCACCGTCACTGAAATATACGACTACTTCCGCCTCCTGTTCGCCAGGGTGGGCATCCCCCATTGCCACATCTGCGGCCGCGTGATCGCACAGCAGACCGTAGATCAGATGGTGGACGCCATCGTGGCGCTCGGCGAAGGCAAGCGCCTGCAGTTGCTGGCGCCGGTCGTGCGCGGCAGGAAGGGCGAATACAGCAAGCTGATTGACGACGCTAGGCGCGGCGGCTTCGTGCGCCTGCGCGTGGACGGCGTGACATACGACATCAACGATGCAATAAGCTTGGACAAAAAGCGCAAGCATACGATAGAGATCGTCGTCGACAGGATCGTCATCCGCGAGGGCATACATAAGCGCCTCGCGGACTCGCTCGAAACCGTGCTGCGCCTCTCCGGCGGGATAGCCGTCGTCGAGGTGATCGACGAGTCTGAGATAGTCTTCAGCCAAAACTTCGCATGCGCCGACTGCGGTGTCAGCATCACGGAGATCGCACCGCGCATGTTTTCGTTCAACAACCCGTTTGGCGCCTGCCCGACCTGCAGCGGCATCGGCACGCTGATGAAAATCGACCCGGAGCTGGTTTTTCACGACAAAACCCTCTCTCTGACGCAGGGCGCCCTCGCGGTCGGCGGATGGAACATGGAAAACGCGGAGAACTATTCGCGCATGTACATCGAGGCCCTCGCGCGCCACTACCATTTCAGCCTCGAAACACCCGTGTGCGACCTGCCCCAAAGCGTGCTGGACGTAATACTGTACGGGACTGGTTCAACGCGCATAAAAGTGGAATACGACAGGGAATACGGCAGCGGTTCGTTCATGAGCGCGTTCGAGGGCATCATCAACAGCATGGAGCGCCGATACAAGGAAACGCAGTCGGACGGGATGAAGCAGTACTATGAAAGCTATATGGGTACGAACCCATGCCCCGATTGCAAGGGCGAACGCCTAAAAAAGGAAAGCCTCGCCGTCACCATATGCGAGCGCAACATCTCCGAGCTTTGCAAGCTGCCTATCGGCGAGCTGCGTCGTTTTTTTGAGACGATTACGCTTACGGAGCGCGAGCAGCTTATCGCGCGGCAGATATTAAAGGAAATCAACACAAGGCTCGGCTTCCTTTCGGATGTCGGACTCGCGTATCTCAACCTCTCGCGCGCCGCCGCGTCGCTATCCGGCGGAGAGGCGCAGCGCATCCGCCTCGCGACGCAGATAGGCTCGGGGCTCATGGGCGTGCTGTACATCCTGGACGAGCCGAGCATCGGGCTGCACCAGCGCGACAACAACAAGCTGCTTGCAACGCTCAAGCGCCTGCGCGACCTCGGCAATACGCTAATCGTCGTCGAGCACGACGAGGACACGATGTACGCCGCAGACCATATCATAGACATGGGACCCGGCGCCGGCGTGCACGGCGGAAAAATCATTTGCTCCGGCGGGATCGACCATATCAAAGACTGCGTCGATTCGCTGACGGGTCAATACCTTGCCGGGGCGAAGAGTATCGAGCTGCCGGAGCGGCGCAAAAGTCCGAACGGCGAATGGC